>JAAYJG010000291.1 GCA_012523055.1 Ruminiclostridium sp.
ATACTGGTGACTGGAGAGGGATATGAAAATTTCCACAAAAGGCAGATACGGTCTTGAAGCCATTGTCGATCTGGCCATACACTGCACCCAGGGCTGTGTAACCATCAAATGCATTGCGGCCCGGTGTGAAATTTCCGAAGCCTATATTTTGCAGATTTTTCTGGAGCTGAGACGTGCCGGAATCATTGAGAGCATCCGCGGTGCACAGGGCGGATATATTCTTGCGAAAAAACCGTCACAGATCACCGTAAGCATGGTACTAACCGCTCTTGAAGGGAATCTGGCACCGGTTGCCTGCCTTACCGGGGAAGAAAAAACTTATTGTGACAGAGAACACCGTTGCGGTACCAGGGAATTTTGGATGGAAATTGGCAACATTATCACCAAAGTTGCGGATTCGGTTACGATTGAAGACCTTGTGAAGTGTTGCTACAGCTCATTCACTTTGGAAACTGTGGCCGATTACTGCATCTGATAGTACTTTTTTCCGTAATGGATTGACATAGGGATCCACATGTATTAAAATAGAACTAAACATAGTTGATTACTTGGGATAGGTGAAAATATGAGGTTTTCAACCAAGGGAAGATATGGTCTGCGGGCTATGATCGATCTGGCTGTATATGCAAAAGCAGGGCAGGTTGCTCTAAACAGCATCGCAGAAAGGCAGGGCATATCGCTGAACTATTTGGAACAGGTGTTTTCAGCCTTAAGGAAAGCCGGTCTCGTTAGAAGCATTAAAGGGGCGCAGGGCGGATATATGCTTACAAAAAACCCGGAATATACGACAGCGGGGGAGATTATACGCGTGCTGGAAGGGTCCTTGTCGGTTATCGATGAAGATGAGGCGGATTTTGGCAGGGAGAATGTAATTAGAAACTGCATCCGTGCCTGCGTATGGGAGAGAATGGACGAAGCCATTAATTCCTATGTGGACAGTGTCACCCTGGATGATCTTGCCAGACGATACCAGAAAGTCAACGGGTTGGATGATTTTATGTACTACATCTAAGGCTGGCTGATAAGGGGCGATCTACCCGATTGCTCTTGAAACACCGGGCTATTGTATAAGTATTATTCACGGGAGGTTAACGTATGTCAAAGATTGCAAAGAGTTTGACTGATCTGATTGGAAACACCCCATTACTGGAACTGTCCGGCTATAACAGAGAAAATAACCTTGAAGCAACGATTATTGCCAAACTGGAATGTTTTAATCCATTGTCCAGTGTGAAGGACAGAACCGGCTTTGCTATGATCAGAGATGCCGAGGACAAAGGAAAGATCCGCGAAGGCTCCGTTATCATAGAGCCAACCAGCGGCAATACAGGAATCGCCCTGGCGTTTGTTTGCGCATCCAGAGGTTACAGGCTGATCCTGACGATGCCGGAAACAATGAGCATCGAAAGAAGAAGCCTGCTGAAAGCATTTGGTGCCGAGCTTGTTCTCACCCCCGGGGCTGAAGGAATGGCAGGGGCCATTCAGAAGGCAAACGAGCTGGCTGCGTCAATACCCGGTTCATATATCCCACAGCAGTTCAACAATCCGTCCAATCCAGAAATTCACAAAAAAACCACAGCGGAAGAGATCTGGAGGGATACCGACGGCAAGGTGGATATCTTTATTGCCGGTGTTGGGACGGGCGGAACCATCTCCGGTGTTGGCGAGGTCTTGAAAAAACGTAAGCCCGATGTGAAAATCATCGCAGTGGAGCCTTTCGATTCTCCGGTATTGTCCGGTGGCAGCAAAGGGCCTCATAAGCTTCAGGGGTTGGGTGCAGGCTTCATCCCTGACAATTATAACAATAAAGTTGTGGATGAAGTTTTGACGGTTAAAAGTGAAGAAGCCTTCGAGGCTTCCCGTAAGCTTGCAAAAGCCGAAGGCCTTCTAACCGGAATCTCCTCCGGGGCTGCGTTGCATGCCGCAACACAGGTAGCCAAGAGGCCTGAAAACAAAGGGAAAACCATTATTGTGCTTCTGCCTGACACAGGAGAGCGGTATTTGTCGACAACCTTGTTTGCAGAATAACACAACTGCCGTGGTGCGTTCCAGTTGGTACGCACCTTTGGTGGTGAGCGCAATCCTCCATTTAAGGGACTATGTAGTTTTGGTGACCATCTGACGCGCAAACTCCATCAGGATATCTTTCCTGTTCAGCTCGGGTTTTTGCAGCACGCATATGAAAAGAGCATCCAGCAGATCCCCTAACTCCTTTCCCGCAAGATATCCTTCACCAATTAGTTCAGTACCGTTAACTGCCAGGTCGGCCAGGTGTATGCATTGCTGCCGTAACGTGATGTCATCGAGCAGCTGCCTGACAGCGTTGAAATCTATACCGGAAACGCAGGTTGTTTCATATATCGTCAATGCGTCATTGAACAGCGATATGCCAACCTCACAGACAGCTTTACGCACGGAATAACCGGTGTATGGAAGTGTTTCCGCAAGCAGCCCGGAAAGGGTAAGAATATCTTTTGATAACGTGTTACTCATTTTCATGCCTTCACAAAAGGTCTTGATTACTTCCTTGCCTGTTATTCCAACCTCCCTAAGCAACGCTGCCCATCTTACCTGAAGCTTTTCAGGCAGCAGCTTTAATGTGTACAGGGAGGGAATACCGGCCTCACAGGCCGGGAATATATATTCTGAAAGCCCTGTTTGGAAAATCACACTCATTTCTTCCGGGAAAGGGCTTAACAGAATGCCGTTTATTTCAGAAAGGATTCTTTCACGGCTGACGAAACGAATTGTTCCAGCCAATTCTTTAATTGCATCCAGCACCACCTTGTGAACAGAAAAACCAAACCGGGCTTTAAATCTTACAGCCCGAAGCATGCGAAGCGCATCTTCGCGAAACCTTTTCAGTGGTTCCCCGACGGTTCGGATAAGCTTTTTTCGCAGGTCATCCAAACCATCAAACGGGTCGATAATTCCCTTCACCGGATGAAAGGCCATAGCATTGATCGTAAAGTCGCGCCGTTCCAAATCCTGCAATAAAGAGCCGGAAAACAGCACGGTATCGGGGTGGCGATGATCCGTATAATCCGCGTCGGTGCGAAAGGTGGTTACTTCGAACGGCAGGTTTCGCAGCATTACCGTGACAGTACCATGGTTTACCCCAGTTGGTATGGTCTTGTCAAACAGCAGAATCACCTGCTGCGGTAAAGCTGAAGTGCAGATATCGTAATCCTTCGGTGTTCTGCCCATCAGTGCATCACGCACGCAACCGCCCACCAGGTAAGCCTCGTGACCATTCGCCTCCAGTGTGGTAATTATTTCTTCTGCTTCTCCGGGTATATAAATAGAAATCCCTCCGATTTGTTCCATTTTCACATCTGATTATAACATGATATCATTTCTGAAAGATACTCTGTTATTTTTATTTCACGAAATTTGCCAAGGAGAAGTTGCGGTGCCAATCATGAATTTCATCAGGATAGATAAAAACGATGCGCGGAATACTAATACGGGATGAAGCAAGATGAAGAACCGGGGAGAACCCCTGGGGGAATAGCGATATAAATTGCATTTGGCTGTAAGGCTGTGCTATAATTATAAGGTTAGTGATTAAAATAAAGCGGTAACCAAACTATTTACATAAATAACGGTATTTGTACCGTGTTACGATAACCAGTCATATACAGTTTGAAGGGCGCAACATGGAACATAGCAGCCAGTACAAATGGAGGATCAATTGTGGCAAACAAAAAACAGAATAAGTTGAAGATCATTCCCCTGGGAGGCATCGAAGAGATTGGAAAGAACATGACCGTCTTTGAATACGGGGACAGCATGTTTGTGG
>JAAYJG010000292.1 GCA_012523055.1 Ruminiclostridium sp.
CCAGGATTTATAAAAGGAAAAAATCGCTTTTTGAACACCAAATGCCCTTAACCTGTCGATGAAGCTTTTATCCCCCAAATCCTCCAAAAGCCAGAAATCGCAAGCTCCGATCAGCTTCTCCGTGTTAGGATTTATTTTAGTTTTCATGCTTAAGGACAGGATGCTTTCCTGACTATAACGGTGCTGATGGTACAGCTTTGCCATGGTCACATAGCCCTCATCTTCAATCGTTGCAAACACCAGCTTCCTTGCTTCTGTAAAGCTTCCCTTCGATGGCCACAGCTTGATCTGCATGTTATGGTTCGAGGTGGTTTCAGACGGGACGAACTTTACAGAAGTATCCCATGGGTTCTCTGAAATGACCATCAGTCCCTGCTCTAAATCGGTAACCCCGACAAAAGGCATGGTAGCTTTATATCCCCACATATAAAACTCATTAAATGGATATTGCTCCACTGCGGGAATCAGTAACCCTTCCGCGTAAGGGAGCACAAAAAACTGTTCCTCTTCCTCAGGGGTTAATACTTCCAGAAAAACAGGATCATTCATTTTATATTTATTTGTCATTTCAAGTGTCAGGCTTACAGCGCTTTTCTCATTCAGAGCACTGACCGTAAGCTGAATGGGGTTATACCAGTTCCTTGAAATATCGACAGGATATTTCCCGGTTATCAGCAAGCCTTCCGGAGAACTGATGCTTTTGTCGATGATGATTTTTTCATCCAGTTGAACAGGATACACCTTGCCGGTTCGATTATCCTTAATCTTCAGTACCGAACTATTCGAGTCATAAGTAAAACCCGTGTTCTGAATCAACAGCTTAGACTGAGAGACACCCTTCAGTAAAAGCAGAAAAGCGATGGTACCGATTACCACTAATATAATGGTTGATTTTCTGATTGTCGTAAAGAATGGCCTCACCCCTTTCCCAATAGATCAGGATATTGTCTTTTGATAGAAATTATTCTCATCCAGAAGATATTTTCCTTTCATTTTATGGGTCACTCCCCGCCAGGCCGGAACGAAAAGCCTTTGCTTCATTGCAGGGGCAGCGCTGCCGATCATCCAGCAGTTTCTGCTGCAGTTTCTCACCTGTTCGCGTACCTGTTGTGCTTGTTCTGAATTCCAAATTTCATCCCAGGATTGATCATGCAGATTTCCCATGGACATTCTTTCCAGGCTGCCGTTACAGGGCATGATATGACCGGAGGGATCCATGAAAAAACCGTTGGTTCCCATCTCACAGGGCAAAAGTCTTTTGTTTCCGTATAGATAGTTCACAAGTCCGTGATTAAAATAGGCTCTGAACCACTTCTTGGGAGAGTCGGATTTCAACAGGGCATTGATCAGCCCTTCAAAGGCTTTTGCCACTTTCATTCTGTCATGAATCGCATTGTCGGTTTTTCTGAAGTAAAAGGAATTATGAAGGGTTGCGGTTGCAAATTCCATTCCGTATTCGTCTGAAATCTTGTACAGCTTCAGCAAATCTCCCGCGTTTTGCTCCTGAACGGTCATGCCAAAGCCCACATCCGGGTGTTTCTTCGCAACAAGCTTTTTCAGCGTCCCAAAGCCCCGGGCAAACCCTTCAGGAATGCCGCGAATGGCATCATTGGCATGCTGAAGCCCTTCAATGCTGATCCGTATGCCAATGTTGGGAAAATGATCGCACAGGGCGAGAATTCTTTCCTGAAAATAACCGTTTGTAGAGATGACAATCCGGTTTGTTTTCTTGTAGACCTCACGGATGATTTCAGGAAGATCCTGGCGGATGAAGGGTTCCCCTCCGGTGATATTGGTAAATTCCATTTCCGGCAGCTTCTGAATCAGGCCTGGGGTGATTTCTTCGGATGGCTTTGTGGGGTATTTCCAGCAATCGCACATATTGCACCGCGCATTACAGCGGTAAGTTACTATGATGGAACCGTACAGCTTCTTATCGTTCATGGTTCTTTCCTCCTGAATTTAAAGTGGATGGAGCCCAGGTTTTCAGTAATAATATGCACAGTTTCCCTGAATCAATCGTTGCTGCAGCTTTTTTGAAAATATATCTGCGGGCAGAAGCGGCGTTTACAGAATTTTTCATGAAAACGGGTTCACCGCCAATGGTATGCGGTTTGTTGCCAGTATTCCTGCATCCTGTTTAAGCTTTTTGAACCTTTTGCCCCATTTTTGCTGAGCGGGCTTTTTTCTGATCTGCAACCTTTTTGTAGACGCCAATTAGCGCATCATAATATTTATCAATAGAAAACTGCCGCACTTTTTGAATACATTTCAAAGAAAAGTCTTGCAGAATAGGTTTATTTGAATAAAGGAAGCTGATTTTCATGCACAAGTCTGCCACATTTCCCGGTTCAAACAGCAAGCCATCCACATTGTTCTGAATCAACTCCGGAATCCCCCCGATATTCGCTCCGATCACCGGTGTGCCAACAGCCTGTGATTCCAAAACCGACATGGGACAGTTCTCGTACCATTGCGATGGATATACGGAAAATAAGGCATTGCGAATGAGCGTGTTCAGTTCCTTCCCGGTCAGAAAGCCCTTGAACTCTACATTTGAGCTTGCTGCTTTTAAGAATTCCTCCTCATCCTCACCCCTGCCTGCGATGATAAAGTGGATGTGGCCAAGGTTTTTGGCAGCTTCTATCAGCGTTCCGACCCCCTTAATTTTTTCCAGCCTGCCGAAATAGAGAACATATGGTTTTTTTTCTGTTGCTGCCAGGTTCTTGTCTGGTGAGAAAAAATTGTGCAATACCATCAGGTTATCATTTCGATATCCCATTTCCTTCATTTTTAACGACAGGAAGTAGCTTGGAGATATGAGACAATTAATTTTCCGGTAGGGGTTCACTATTTGATACAGGAAACTTCCAAGGGCCGCCACAACACTTTTTATAGCAGAACCATGGATGCACCGGTGCAGAATGCAATAAAAAAACCTGCCGCCACGACATTTTTCACAGGTTTTCATGCAGGCTACCCGAAATAGAGAATAGTTCGGGCAAACCAGAATGGCATCATGCAGTGTTTGAATTACCGGTACTTTTTGCCTGAAGCATTCATACAGGATAGATGGGGTTAATTGGTAATGGTAATTGTTCAGATGAATGATATCAGGTTGAAAGTCATGGATGGTTTTTTTGATGTTTGTTTTCGCCTGCGCGGACCAAAGAACCCTGAAGGGATACAGGAACCGAGAGAGGGATTTGGTGTGGAAATCCATGTTCTTCACCATATGCTTTGGATTTACCAGGTTTTCAGGATGCTCCATGCCAAAGAATGCGACCTCGTGGCCCATTTTTTCGAGGTATTCGGACAACTGAAACA
>JAAYJG010000293.1 GCA_012523055.1 Ruminiclostridium sp.
GTCATTCTACCCTCGATTTCGAGGCATAAGTAATATGGAGGTTTTGTTATGAGCAACACATCTTATAATCCGTACGCAATCGCGCAGCAACAATTTGATTCCGTAGCTGCGAAAATCGGTCTGGATAGCGCGACCTGTGAATTGCTGCGCCAGCCGATGCGCGAATATCATTTTTTAATTCCGGTCAAAATGGATGACGGAAGCGTAAAGATTTTCAATGGCTACCGCATCCAGCACAATGATGCCAGGGGTCCGGCAAAGGGAGGAATCCGCTTCCATCCGCAAGAAACGATTGACACCATTCGCGCGCTGTCCATGTGGATGACATGGAAGTGCTCCGTCGTAGACATCCCATTGGGCGGCGGTAAAGGCGGAATCATCTGCGATCCCAGAAACCTTTCTGAAAGGGAACAGGAACAGCTTTGCCGGGGTTATGTCAGACAAATGGCCAGAAATGTAGGGCCGGTACAGGATGTACCTGCACCCGATGTCATGACGAATGCAAAGCATATGCTCTGGATGCTCGACGAATATGAAACCATTCATGGCGGCAAATATCCGGGATTTATTACCGGTAAACCGGTTGGAATGGGCGGTTCCCTTGGCAGAACAGAAGCAACCGGCTTTGGCGTAATCTATGTGCTGCGCGAAGCTTTGAAGAAACTGGGGATTGCGCTGGATAAGACCACAGCGAGCTTCCAGGGCTTTGGAAACGTGTCCCAGTATGCGGTAAGGCTTTATCAGCAATTGGGCGGAAACGTTTTAGCCATTTCCTGCTATGATGCAAAAGACAAGAAGGCCTATACCTTCCGTAAAAAGGACGGTTTTAATCTTGATGCGCTCACCCGGATTACCGACTCCTATGGAACCATTGACAAGGATAAGGCAAAGGAATTGGGTTGTGACATTCTTCCCGGGGAAGAATGGATTGAGCAGGATGTTGATATCCTGGTTCCTGCGGCGCTTGAAAACCAGATCACTGCTGCCAATGTCAATAACATCAGCAAGCAGGTGAAAGTGATCCTGGAAGCAGCCAATGGCCCAACTACGCCGGACGCAGATAAAGTCATCGAAGAGCGCGGTATTTTCCTGATCCCCGACTTCCTGGCCAATGCTGGTGGAGTGACCTGCAGCTATTTTGAACAGGTTCAATGCAACCAGAATTACTTCTGGGGTAAGGATGAAGTGCTGCAAAAGCTGGATTCAAAAATGACATCAGCGTTCAATGCCGTATATGAGCTTGCCTGCAATAAGAGCCTGCGCATGAGGGATGCCGCATATGTCATCGCGATCAACCGTGTTGCGCAGTCTGTGAAAGGCCGCGGTTGGGTGTAAGCTCCGTAGGCTTTCAAAGGAAATTTGGCAGGTGCATCAGATAATTTGCTGAGTAACCTGATAAAACGTGAACGCACAAAGGAATTGAATTGCCTGTCAGGATGGTCGAGGAGATCATCTCTGACAGGCATATTTCACTTTTGGAGGTTTTTTCAGCGATTATAAAGGTATATATGGAGAACCCGATAAAGAATAGGTATAAAACAAAGTAGACATATTAAACCCCTTCAACAGATGTTATGATGATACTAAAGAGGGAGTGATGATATGGCGATCCATTTCAGGAATTATAACGCACAGGCGGGTATTACCGAGGACTATTACAAGGTCAGGGAGTTTTTTATCAAGCTGGGATATGCCGAGTTTACATATGTACGGTGGGACTGGATGACCACCCATCTCTGGCTTGACAAATCTGCCGTCGGCAGAATCGGTTTGTGGGAGGACCATGGCGAGGTTGTTGGCGTGGCTACCTTTGACACCACGATTGGTGACTGCTATTGTTTGGCATTTCCGCAATACGCGTTCTTAAAAAAGGAGATGCTGCTGTATGCGAATGAGAACCTGGCGAAAGAGGGAAAATCTACTGTTGTTATCTCCGATCAGGATTTATTCTTCCAGGGTGTTGCAGCCGATTTGGGTTATATTGCTACGCCAAACAAAGAATATGACGCGGCCTTTTATCTGGATGAAACCTCTACAGACTATGAACTACAGGAAGGCTTCCATATAACCACAATGAAGGAGACTCATGACCTGTATAAGTACCTTCGTGTGTTATGGAAGGGCTTTAACCATGAGCTGAATGGCGAGGGTCCATTTCAGTTTACAAAGGAAAAGGAAGAAGCGGCACAAAACGAGATGGTTCGGGCAAATGTGGATCTGAACCTGAAGGTGGCGGTGGTTGCCCCTGATGGAAACTTTGTTTCCTATTGCGGCATGTGGTATGATCCCAGGGCTGGCTTTGCTGTGATAGAACCGGTGGCTACAGATCCTGATTACCGCAAGAAGGGAATGGGCAAGGCAGCCGTTCTGGAAGGCATCCGCAGAGTAGGCGAGCTGGGTGCGAAAGTAGCTTACGTAGGCTCATCACAACAGTTCTATTACAGTATAGGGCTGCGTCCTTTTGCCACATCTTCCATATGGCTTAAAAAGTAACAGCAAGCTTGCGTAGCGATCGTAAGAATTAAACAGACAAAAGGACTAAAGAGCTGGAGAAAACACTCCAGCTTTTTAAGTTTCGGATTAGTGGTGTGGAAATGCAATATAACATGAGGTAACGGAATGCTTAAATATATTAAAGATATGTATAAGCATCATGTCTGGAACTTCTTTAAGGGGTCAAAAAGACGGCAATAACAACTGAAAGATTCAGCAACTCTGTTAGTATCTTGAAAACGACAGGTTCGTCCATGAAATGATCCATTCCACTTGTTTTTGCATGGGGAAATATGTCGAAAATTTAACCAAATCCCGGAACCATTGTGAACCCTGCATTTGGTCAATATGCACAAAAAAACTTGAACTTTTCCGATTGACACTAGATGTTGTATTATGATAGTATGGTTGCATCAAGATGTAGAGAACGATTGGGAGGCACTCATGATGCTGGAGAAGATACGAAAGAGGGATGGAAGCGTAGAAAAATTCACTCCCGAAAAAATCAGTTCAGCAATCTTTAAGGCCGCAGTCGCCTGCGGAGGGAAAGATTTCAACACTGCACAAAAGCTAACCAATGAAGTTATCAGGCTTGCAAATGAAAAATTCTCAGATCAAATACCCGATGTAGAACAAATCCAGGACCTTGTTGAGTACGTCCTCATCGAAAACGGACATGCCCAAACAGCAAAAGCGTACATATTATACCGGGAAAAAAGAAAAGGCGCCAGGGAAATCAACGCGTTAATTGGGGCCACCATCAACATGTTCACCGATTATCTGGGTGAGAATGACTGGCAGATCAAAGAAAACGCCAACACCCAAAAAAGCGTCAATGGCTTGAACAATTATGTCCGTGAAGCCTTCACCAAAAAGTACTGGCTGCATGAGGTTTATCCCGATGAAGTTCGCAAAGCGCATGAAAACGGAGACTGCCATATCCACGATCTCGGTTTCTTCGGGCCCTACTGCGCAGGCTGGGACATCCGGCAGGTTTTAACCGACGGTTTCGGCGGTGTTCCCGGAAAGGTTGAAAGCAGACCGCCAAAGCACTTAAGAAGCCTTCTGGGCCAGCTGGTCAATTACACCTTCAGCACCCAGGGTGAAACCGCAGGGGCACAGGCATGGTCTTCCTTCGACACCTATTGCGCGCCGTTCATCCGCTACGACAACATGACCTACCATCAGGTGAAGCAATGCATCCAGGAGTTCATTTTTAACATCAATGTTCCTACCAGGGTTGGTTTCCAATGCCCCTTTTCCAACCTGACCTTTGACATAAAGGTACCGAAAACACTCAAGGACGAGCCCGTGATATCCGGCGGGCAATTCACCAGTGATAAATATGGCGATTTTCAGCAGGAGATGGATCTTTTCAACCAGGCCTTCTGCGAGGTCATGCTCGAAGGAGATGCCAAGGGCAGGGTCTTTACATTCCCCATCCCCACCATCAACATCACCCGTGATTTTGATTGGGAAAGCCCTGCGGTGGAAGCCTTCATGAAAATAACCGGCAAATACGGTATTCCTTATTTCGCAAATTATGTGAATTCCGATTTGTCCCCTGAAGATGCCGTATCCATGTGTTGCCGACTGCGCCTGGATGTTGGACAGCTGCGCAAGCGCGGCGGAGGCCTTTTCGGCAGCAACCCCCTCACCGGATCCATTGGAGTGTATACCATTAATCTTCCCCGAATTGGATATTTAAGCAAAACAAAGGATGAATTCAAAAAAAGGCTCTGTCATATGGCCGATATAGGCAAAACCTCCCTTGAAATCAAAAGAAAAATTATCGAGCAACAATCAGAAAAGGGGCTTTATCCTTATACCACGCATCTGCTGCGCCATGTCAAGGAGAGGACGGGCCAGTACTGGTACAATCATTTCAACACCATCGGTATTGTGGGCATGAATGAAGCGCTGGTCAACTTCATGGGAAAAGACATCACCACCAGTGAAGGACAGGCTTTTGCCGTTGAAATCATGCATTACCTCAGGGAACTCATGGTGGGTTTCCAAAAGGAGACCGGTAATTTCTACAACCTGGAAGCCACTCCCGCCGAAGGCGCTTCCTACCGCCTGGCCCGCATGGACAAGGCAAAGTATCCCGATATTTACACGGCAGGGGAAGAGGTACCCTATTATACGAACTCAACACAGCTGCCTGTCGGCTTTACCGACGACATTTTTGAGATGATGGAACTGCAGGACGAGCTTCAGTCCCTGTATACCGGCGGTACGGTTCAGCATCTGTACCTGGGGGAAAGCATACAGGAAACCGAGGTTTGCCGCAACATCATCA
>JAAYJG010000294.1 GCA_012523055.1 Ruminiclostridium sp.
CAAACCTTCTGGATGAAGGTGTCAACTAAAATTGAATGGCTGAAGTTATACGATCATTTTGCTGTTGCCACAAATTTTAATTTCAACGGTGTTGGTTAATACATCGGTATAGCTGTAGGATACTTTGCGGACATTCTTGAAATCGTTTTCAAAGCGAACGGTAAAGATACTGGGGTAAGTGCATTCCAGAATGCCTTCCTTGACGAATGTTTTCTTCCTGCCTTTGTTCGCTTTCAGCTGAATTCTTTTACCGATGCAAGACTCCATCTCCTTCTTGATTTGAACCAGAGTGTTTTTCTCAACCATACCAATCACCTCTTCTTTTGTCGTTGACATTATACCACAATTTTCATCCCTGTGTCAATAAAATTAATTATTATACTCGCGTTCCAATATTCTGTCAAGTATTTCATCCAGAATTTATTTCCGTATTATAAAATTTCATCGGTTTTATTTTTGTTTTTCTCCGTTTTTCTTGGCTATCTCTGTTAACAAGTATTTTCAGCGTTATAACATGGTATATGTCACATTATGAAATTTGAAATGAGCCTTGAAATCTATTCACCAGCGCACTGTATAAGTATTTCCTGAAATGCTTTTTTCATGCATTGGGTTTGTTCACGAACTCGTCCAGTGGTAAACCAATTAAAAAGAGGGCCGTCTCAGTACTTTTGAGATCGCCCCCTGTTTGAAATTACAATCAAAGCAATTATTTCAATCGTAAAGCAGCCGGGATATTGGGGTGAGCAAACTTCATAATTTATCGAAATCATCCACAAACTGCAAATGCGACTCCTTCTCGCCCACTACCTCTTCAAGCATCTGGGTGAAATTCTTCTGTGCCCAACAGCGCTTGCTGTTATAATAACGGTTTATCACCCTCCAGAACTTCTGAGGGAATTGCAGCATGCTCTTCATCACTTTCATTTCATCCCGCTCCAGCGGTTCAATCCTGCGGTATGCATCCAGAATCAGCCTTGCTTTTTGAATATCCCAGTTGCATTTTCGCATTCTCCTGCGAAGAATATTCACGATGTCATATATTTTCAATTCCAGATTACAATAATCAAAATTGATGATGGCAGTCTTTTCTCCCTTCAGTAAAATATTCTGGTAGGAATAATCGTGATGGCATATCATACCCTCCCTGCGGGTCACCTCAACCAATTTGTTGTATTGCGAGCTCAGCAGTGTTTCAAGGCTCTTTTCACCGATATTGTAAAAATCACTGAAATGCTCAATAAACAGATAGTCAAAACCGTTTCGTTCTTTTTCAGCTTTTCTTCTAAGCTTTCGAATATCCTCCAGCCTTTTTTTCAGACATCCCGGCAGCTTGCCAAGACTGTTCGGAACCAGTCCTCCCCCTTTAGGGGCAAAGCCGTGTCCGGCTTTATGCATCATGGCCAGGGCCTCGGTAGCCCGAACAACATCCCGATCATCGTCAAATTCACATTCCCTGCCTTCAATCAGGTTCACCATGGTATAGATGCCTTCATCAGCCTCCAGAAAAGGCTGCTTCGCATCAGTCAGGCAATAGGGATCAATCTGTGTGAAATGATGTGTTATCAAATGTGTTTTTGCCGCATGGATGAATTGAACGCGTTCCTTCGTATATTGGCATGCCTTGATGTACTTTTTTCCGGCATTGGTATCCAGAATATATCCCGCGCGATAAGGCTTAATACCCGTAATGCGGATACCAAAGCTGGTTTCTATCAACCCTTTCGATTCCTGCATACACTTCTACCATCCTGTCCCCAAATTCCAGGCATGACAATACATAGGGATGTTGCTGCCACCATAGAGGGGTAGACCATCCTGTCCCCAAATTTCAGGCATGACGATACAAGGGTATGCCACAGCCTGTTTTAACAAAGCCCGGTCAGTCTGCATGTAATGACTCGGCAAGTCTGTCTACTGAACCATTATATGCCGGGGAAATATTGATTATTACAGCAGGTACTTCAGGATGATCAGCACAATGACGCCTGGAAGTCCAAGTATTCCCGCAATCAGTGCGGAGAAAACATTCAGGGAGATATGAAAGTTGATGTATTGTCCAAGAAGGTTTATCAACAAAATGACAGCACCGCCAAGAAGAGCGTTCACCAATAGTTTCAGTGCAAACTGCACAGGTATCTTCAGCTTTTTACCCAAAGCCATGACCACCAGAATGCCTGTCACCCATGCCAGCAATATCAACAGTTTATCCATTTTGTCCCCCCGCATGATTGTCCCTTATCATTGTATTCGGGCGGACGGGTTTTTATCACAGAGCAGCCCGAATTAACGCTTGCTAAGACGGCATAATGGGTGAGTACCCACAGGAACGAACCTAATGACAAACTTGTTGAAGCAAGAACTCCCCCTTCAAATTGTGAAATAATGAAGTGGAGAGGTTTATGAAAATGCCTGCTGAGGAATAAGAGACACAGCGATAACCGTAACAGCGGTCAGCCGCAGTAAATATTCTGTTTCAGCCCTATTTCCTTGGCTTTCTTTAACAGATAATTATAGCGCACCTGACAAGCTTTCATTTTATAGATGTAA
>JAAYJG010000295.1 GCA_012523055.1 Ruminiclostridium sp.
CAATACTAAAAGTGAAAATGGATTTGGGCAGCGAAGCCATCATCCTCAGCACCCGGAAGGTTCGCAAAAAGGGTATCCTGGGTTTTTTCAGCAAGCCCCTTACCGAGGTGCTCGCGGCCATTGATGAGGATTACGGAACGAAAAAGGAAGCTGCGGAGCCTGCGAAAAAAACCAAGCCTGAGATGGGTACCTACAACCGTATGGGTGAGGCGCAACCGGTACCCCAGCCCGAAACCAGGGTCGACTCTCTGGAAAGCCGGGTTCAACAGATGGAATCCATGCTTGAACGCATTTATAACAAGGTTGCCAAAAACCAGCAGGATGGCAGCGAGGCTGGCAACGGGGAAAAAACAAACGGAAAATCCATTGAGCCCAAGATGGATTTGGCAGTAGATAAATCCAGGGATTCAGAGGTTAGCCGGAATACGCAGCCCAATACGTCTGCTCAGGTAAGTGAAGCCCCTGAGACAGGGAAGGACAACGCAGCTGCTTATAACGAGCTTCGAAAGGTCTTGTTTGATAATGAAATAGAGTCGTCCATAGCCGATAAATTGATTGAAAAAGTAAAGCAATTTGCTAAAAATGCCGGAAGCTTTGAGGAAATCAGTGCTATTACTGAAAAGATTCTGCAAAAGGTTTTCGGGCAGCCACAGGGCATAGAGTTCCGGGAGGATGGAAAGCCCACGGTGGTTATTTTTTTAGGGCCGACGGGTGTCGGTAAGACCACTACGCTGGCCAAGCTTGCCGCGAACTTCTCCCTGAACCACCAGAAAAAAATTGCGTTGATCACAGCCGATACCTACCGGATAGCTGCCGTGGAGCAATTAAAAACCTATGCGGAAATATTGAATATTCCCGTCTCGGTCATTTATACGCCGCAGGAGGTTAAAACCACTATTGACGAGCATCAGGACAAGGATTTAATTCTTATTGACACAGCCGGGCGCAGCCATAAAAACGCAGCCCAGTTTTCAGAACTGAAAATGCTTGTAGGTGCCACCGATGCGGATGAGGTGTATCTTGTACTGAACTGCGGAATGGGACGGGCGGCATGCCGTGAAATTCTGACCCAGTATGGTTTTTTGAAAAAATATAAGCTTTTGTTTACCAAGCTTGACGAAGCACTTGTACCCGGGATAATTCTCAACGCCAGATACTCCACGGGAAAGCCGCTTTCCTATACCACTGCCGGACAAAGCGTACCAGACGATATTGAGATAGCAAATATTCATGAAATTGTAAAGAGCATTCTTCAACCGAAAGACGGATAAGAGGTTCCGCGCAGAAAAAATCAGAAACTGCCGCATATCCAAGCAAGATGATTAGTTCATGCGGCATAACGAGCCCGTGCGGCTCTGCCGGAACCGGAGGTCAGCTATGAGTGATCAGGCCGAAAAACTGAGAAGCATCGTGAATAATTTGAATATACCCGACAGAACCCTTGAGCCCGATCGGTCGGGCTCTGCCAGGGTTGTTACCATAACCAGCGGAAAGGGCGGAGTGGGGAAGACCAACATCACAATAAACCTGGCCATCGCGCTAAGCAAGATGGGATTGCGGGTTGTCATTCTTGATGTTGATTTCGGTCTGGCGAACATCGATGTGCTGATGGGCATTACAACGAAGTATACCCTCGTGGATTTAATTCGGGGAGATCATAATATTTTCGAGGTTCTGACTGATGGGCCAAACAACGTCAAATTCCTGTCAGGAGGTTCCGGCGTGGAAGAGCTGGTTCAGCTGGATCGCAGACAATTAGGCAACTTTATCTCCAATATCAGCCTCTTGGACAAATTATATGATGTTATCCTGATCGATACTGGTGCCGGTCTTTCCCGAAATGTGATGAGCTTTGTTCAAGCCGCCGACGAGGTGATCCTGATTACAACACCCGAACCGACAGCCATCACCGACGCATATGCGCTTATCAAGCTGATTTCCAGAAAAAACAAACACAAGACGATTAAGGTTATTGTTAATAAAGCCGAGTCTCAAAGAGAAGCAAATGATATATTAACCAAATTAACTCTGGTTTCTGAAAGATTTTTAGCGTTCAAACTACAAAAATTAGGGTATATATGATATGACGATTTTGTGATGAAAGCGGTGAAGCAGCAAAAGCCGTTCTGCCTCAGCTATCCCAGATGCCATGCTTCGCAGCAGATCATGGAGCTGGCGGGTAATCTTTTTGAATCCAGCAAGGCAAACGGAGATTCTGCCGGCAGGGGGATGAAAGGCTTCTTCAGCCGGCTGCTCAACGCTTTTGGGGGGAATTGAATATTGGTATTATGTGGTAAATCTATCGTTTCAGCACTGGTCGCAATCATTTTCAGGCTTCGGAGTATGCAAGCCTGATGACGATATGCTATAATGAATGTGCACAAAAATGACTATTTTCTACATAATCCCTTACGCCATCATGTCGCGGGAGGTAACATGAGGTATCGTCAAATTGGGCTTGGAACAAAGATAGAACTGGAACTGTATGATAACAATGGAGATAAGGTAAAACCGGTTCTGGTCAGCCAATACGAAAACTATGAAGAAAAAACCAACCAGATGGAGGTTCACGTTCCGTTTTATGAAGGAGAAATTTACCCTGTCCATGCCGGAGTACTCATGGATGTTATCTTTTCCAAAGAAAGCGATACCTTTGCTTTTAAGGCTCAGGCGTTAAGCAGGGAGGTTCAGAACGGAATCCCCATTTTAGTGATTAGTCCTGTCAGTGCCATTGAAAAAAAGGAACGAAGATCTTTTTTCCGGATGAACTGTGCACTGGAGGCAGAGTATCGCATTGTTGAAATGTTGCCTGTCGATGAGATCGAACAGGAACCCTTTATGAAAACCGTTACCCGTGATATCAGCGGAGGTGGGGCTTGCTTGGTCACAGAGTCAAAGCTGAAAGGCGGAACCATGATCGAAGCATACCTGAAGTTGGATCGAAAAATTCGCTTTATGGGGATCGTTGCCCGATCCTTCGAGGTCAGGGAAAAAGGGAAAATCCTCTATGCAACCGGCATAGAATTTAAGTTTATTGAAAACAGGGACCGGGAGAGAATTATAAGCTATGTGTTTGAAACACAGCGAGAGCGGTTGAAAAAAAACTGGCTCAGACGTGATGAAGACGACCCGGGATGATCGTTCTCTCCGTTAGGATGAACGACAGGGAATACATGGAAGTTAAAAACACTGTTTGGAGTACCTTGCTCAAAAGTTTGTAAAAAAAAGCCGATATACAGAAAAGTAGTATATGTATACCGAAGCAAAGAAAAAGCAATATCGCACAGGATGAAAACCTGCATTGTATATGAAATACCCAGGGCAGCAGCCGAGATGGAAACCCGGAATGGTTTCGATAAAGCAAATCCCTGAAGCAATCTTACCTGATGGGGGTGCAGAGATAATGGATATGAGTCAATACCTAGACATTTTTGTCGAAGAGTCCAGGGAGCATTTACAGAGCTTGAATACTTCCCTGCTGGAGCTGGAAAAGGACCCGAACAATGCCTCAGTCATCCATGAAATATTCAGAGTGGCACACACGTTAAAGG
>JAAYJG010000296.1 GCA_012523055.1 Ruminiclostridium sp.
AACCCAAGCTGGGTGACGTGGCGGAGCCGCTGGACGACCTCCGAGTCGAGCAGCCGGAGCGCGAGCGGTTCCACCTCGACGTAGCCGTGCACCGGATCCTTGATGATCTTCATCGGTTCAGTTAAGAATCTTGGGAGATGGAAGATAAAGGTATTTGAAGGCGCGCGGGGTGCGGGGGGGTTTTCTTTTGGGGGGAGGGCGGTGGGGGTGTGGGGTTGGAGCGCTCAGGCGGCGGGGTGGGTTAGGTTCTCCCCCCACCGCCCACGCTTCGCGCTCCTCCCGCCCCCGAGGGGGCGGGCAGTAATTGCGATAGGCCCCGCCGTAGATGGTCGTCCTCCGGCCTTGCACCACGGCGTTGACTGCCGGGAACTGTTTTTGAATCGGTGAGGCAATACTGCCCGATGGGATTCAACGGAGATTCTGTCATTTAGAAAATTAATTCTAACAGGATGAAACAGTGCTCTCACCGCGGGTGCAGGCATCCTGTTCCAGACCCTCGTTCATAGACTTTGATACATTATCCTTGCTCTGTTTCGGGCGCAACTCAAACGCTTCGTCAAAGGTCTTAGCACTGAGAAACTTATCGACCAGTCCTTGATACGGCGGGAAAGCTCCTCCAAATCCGATGACCCTACGGGCATCAGCAATGGCCTCCAATTGACCTGGAGCCCAAAGGGGTGAGATAAACTGATTTTTCTTTAAGGACGTTATAGGCTCGTATCTCATCGGATACGAAACACATCCTAGATCTGCAATGTCCTGAATTATTTCCAAAAAGGACTCAGGAGTATCTCCATACCCGCTATCTGGGTTATAGAAGTTGAATAGAGTGTAGAAGAGGATTTTTCTTCGTCTTATCCCCGCTTCTTCGAGATGTTCAACTGCACGTTCTACTGCAGCCTTTTCATCCTTGAAATCGTACGCCATCCGAATTGTAGGCATATTGAGGTCTGCTATATGCTGAGCTTTTTCCTCATCCATCAATCTGGCATCGAGACCTTGGTTAAAATCGATTTTCAGCCCGGTCTCTTTTAAGTCTACAATTGTCTTTTTCCACAGTGGAGAGGCGAGGAAATTGTTATCCCATAGGATTACTTGCTTATGATTGGGGTGGATGAAATTTTGAACCTCCGGGATGGCAACCCTGATCTTACCTTCGAGTTTCGGAACAACACAAAAAGGGCAGTTCCGAATGCAGCCGCGTGTGGAGAATAAAATCGAACTGTCCCAGTTTTTCCACTTTTCAACAGTATCTAGAATATCATATGCGGGCATGTATTGTTCAGCAGATTCATGCAATCCAACATGAACATCTACAAGAGGATAGTGAGATTTGACCCTATCGGGCATAATTGATGCATATAAGCCCCCTACAGATATTTTTGCGCTGGGGAATTTTTTTTGATAGTATTCTATTGCTTTGTGTACCGGAGCCCAAGCAAATGTGAAAAGCGATGTAATGTAAACCATGTCAGGGTCAATGTTTAGGTTCTGTTCAGGACCCCGAACCAAACTGATCTTATCTCCACGTGAACGATGGTATGAGGCGAGCTTTAACAAACCTAAGGGAGGATATTTTGAATAATACTGTGGTTCGACAAAAAGAATCTCCATAAATGATAAATATTCGCTTGTGCAGATAAAGGTTCCTGAGAAATGGTCGCTTACGGATCCACAAAACGAGATAGAGAGGATCCTCAAACCCTCTCTGAATGATCTATCAGCCGATAAAGCAAACCCATAACCGCCACGATTTGCTTCATGATCTCTAAACGCTCGGCCTCTGTGGTTCCTTCTAGCCATTCCAGAGTTTCGTACCCCTTTTCATGCTTGAAGGAATTGATGATTAAATCATAAAATGTGTAGACCATCACACCAAAGCGTCGGTTCTTTTCGTCCTTTGGATGGAATCGCAGTAATGGACCGTCCCCACGGGGATTCACATTTCCAAAGCCATATGCTCTGGCAACAAGGTCAATAAACTTCGTGGCGTTTTCCCCTGTTTTTTCTTTGAGTAACTCCTCAACAGCATCTGCGACTGTATTTACGGGATTTAATAGTCCTTTCCCTTTGGATCTTTTTATCGATTCTTTGACTGCTTTCGGGAGCGTATCAATCATTCTGTTTAGTTCTTCTCTTCTTTGCCTGATTAGTTCTGCTTGGAGATCCTTCTCGGAGCAATCTATCGAATTTGCAATTTGATCGAATTCTTCTTTGATCTCCTCAGCATGGGAATCCATAACGGTTTTAACCGCTATGAATGCTGGATTACTGGGGAAACTCCTTGGTTTCGCATAGCTAGCTTTAACTTCTTTAACAATTTTTTTGGCTCCAGAGATGTCACCCTTGGTGATTTTTGACGAAACACTGTTTAATTTCCTGAATTTTACAGCTTCTGCTTGATATCGATTTGCGCTTTGGAGTTGCGTAATACACTCTTCAACTTGTTCAATGAGAGACTTGAATTCATCACTATTATATTCAAATCCGTTTCTTCCGGCATTTTCACGAATATTTTTGGATATTATGTGGATTTCTCCATATTGCCATTGGTTATATGTTCCAATATAAAATGACTTAATTAAATTCTCGTCTCCAATTGTCATCCCTTTCTTTTTAAAGAAAATACCGCCGTTAGGCCATTTCAGGGTTTTACTTTCCTTCGTTGTAATAAACCACCCTACTGCTATGGTTTTCTCCCCGAAAGTGAATGCGTATGGGATAATTGGCTCATAATAGAGGTTTCCATTGTACGGAGGTCTATAGATTCTCTCGTTATTAAACCGGATTTCCACATTAGGGAACGTAACTCCATTAGCAGTGAGATAACTGTTTACTTCTGCTAACCGTGGAAATTTCTCCAAATCAAAGGGTGCAGGAACAATTTTCTGGAGATATCGCAATATTTCATTGTCAGAAAAGAACCTCCTTTGATTCTGAAGTATCGTTTCAAGTCTTATTGTGGTGAAGTGATCATCCTCTAAAGACTCTCTCTTGCCCAGCGCTACTTCCTCAATTTCAGATGTCGCTTTTGTGAGAATATCTGTTATTGGTTCATTGCTTTGACTTACGTTTCTAAGTATGTCATTGTCTATCTCCATCCTTATTTTGGGCTTATTTTTCATTTTGGATAGTATCACTATTCTCATTGATGCAGAGACCCCGCTCCAGATCCCAAGACCTCTCCACCCGATCTGACCCCCTTCCTTGCTCGATATACCAATACTGAGAGCCTTCTTGAGGGCAGATTCGTCCATGCCTGGGCCGTCATCATGAATTACTAGTGTATTTCCATTTTCAAGGAAGATATCAACGTTTTTTGCACCTTCGTCAATGCTGTTTTGAACGTATTCGCGGACACAATTCAAATTTCCGTCATAAAGACCCGCAGTAATGGTTTCAAGTAAGCGTGCACCGATAATTTCATTTGTAAACTGCATTTCCCTCCTCCAGAGCTGAATTTGAAGAACCAATTAAATCTATATACTAAACCTAATGTCTCCGGTATAATATAAATATCGATCCTTAATAGAGGTTATTTGACAAGAATTTCGATATTTATAGCCCTTTATCGTGGGATTATCAAAATAAGTGATTTATAATTATCCTATAGACTAAGCACCCGGATAATACGAGCCTTTGTAACATTATCATGTTGGAATGCGCCTTGTTTGCTCTCCTCTTCCATTCTTAACAACCAATG
>JAAYJG010000297.1 GCA_012523055.1 Ruminiclostridium sp.
CAGGCTATGCCCGAACTGTTTCTCGAAAAATACAATACCTATTCTACGGTTTCGGGAGATCCCTTCCGCAAAATCATGCTGTTTAAAAACTTCCGCTCAAGAAGCGGTGTATTGGACGCAGTGAATTATGTTTTCAAACAGATCATGTCTGAAAGCGTTGGGGAACTGGATTATACCGAGGATGAGGCACTATATGCCGGGGCGACTTTTGCGCCCAACCCGCAGCCTGACGCTGCAGTTGGCGGGCCTGTGGAATTTCATTTAATTCAGACGGGAGATCAGCCTGTTCCAGACATTCAGGAGGAAACCACAGAAGGCGATGTTGAAGAACCTGAAGCGGAAGAAGAGCAGGAACTGCCCGATAATATCCAAAGTGAAGCCAGGCTTGTAGCGCAAAGAATTGCCCAAATGATGGTACCCGATGAAAAGGGCTGCAGTTTCCAGGTGTTTGACAAGAGGAAGAAAACATACCGAAATGTAGCTTACAAAGATATCGTTATTTTATTGCGGGCGACGAAAAACTGGTCCGAGGTGTTCGTCGATGAGCTGGCAGCAATGGGTATTCCGGCTTTCGCCGATACCGGAACGGGTTTTTTCAAAACCGTAGAAATCCAGGTGGTTCTGTCCCTGCTGGCAATCATCGACAACCCATTGCAGGATATTCCTCTGTTATCGGTGCTTCGTTCACCCATCTGCGCGTTTTCCACCAACGAGCTTGCAGAGGTGCGCCTTGCCGCTCGCAAGGTCATGTTGTTTGATGCGTTGAAGCTTCTTGCCGGAAAACACCCGGTTTCCGATGGTCCGGATACGCTGCTGTCTGCTGCCAAAAAAGCAGCGGACTTTATTGACAGGCTGGCTCGATGGCGGGAAATGGCCCTGTATATGTCCACCGATCAGCTGCTGTGGCATCTGTATCAGGACACGAACTATTTTGCCATGGTGGGTGCATTGCCTGCCGGAGAACAAAGACAGGCGAACCTGCGCATTTTGTATGACCGGGCCAGGCAGTTTGAAGAAACCAGCTACAAGGGGCTGTTCAACTTCATTCACTTCATTGACAGGCTGAAAAGCAGCCGTGGCGATATGGGCAGCGCTAAGATTCTCGGTGAAAACGACAATGTGGTGCGCATCATGAGCATTCATAAAAGCAAGGGCCTTGAATTTCCGGTGGTGTTTATTTCCGGGTGCGGTAAGCGGTTTAACCTGATGGATATGAAAAAGAGCGTGCTTTTGCATCATCAACTGGGTTTCGGGCCTGATCTGGTGGATTACAAACGACGAGTATCCATGCCTTCCGCTTTGAAAAAAGCTATCCGGGAAAAGATTCGGGTGGAAACCTTGTCCGAGGAAATGCGCATCCTGTATGTGGCGATGACCCGTGCCCGGGAAAAGCTCATTCTTACTGGTGCTGTTCGTAATGTGGAGCAATCAGTGAAAAAGTGGTTGCGCACAGCTTCCACCCAGGAGGAAAAACTGCCGGCACATGCAGTGCTTTCAGGCTCCGGCTTTTTAGATTGGATTGGGCCGGCATTGCTGCGTCATGTTCCGGAAGAGGGAGTTGAAGAAAAGCAGAATACGCTTTTATCCTATGTTGCTGCTGGTAGTGAGTTTTCCGGAAAACATACAGCAGATTCATCCCAGTGGGAAATCAAGTTGTGGAGCAAATGGGATGTGTTGGCCGGTAATCTGTCCGAAGTCCAGGAGCCTTTAGCGTTTCCAGGTTGGATGGGCCTGCAGGGCGAATTGTCAACCCCTTCGGAGCTATTCGGAGAAGTGAAAAGAAGGCTGGAATGGAATTATTCTTTTGGGAAAGTGAACAAAACGCCGGCGAAGGTGACTGTTACTGAGCTGAAGCGGCGTTTTGAAGCGGATTTAGCCGAGGTGACACCTCTTTCGGTAAGTGTGCCCGCGCTTGTCAAGAAGCCTCTGTTCCTGGAGGGGGAGAAGGGCTTAAGCGCGGCTGAAAAGGGAACGGTGCTGCACTTTGTCATGCAGCATCTGGATTATGGAAGCGGGGATCTGCAATCTCAGTTGGAGACGATGATTAAAAAGGATTTGCTGACCGAGCAGCAGGCGCAAACCGTAAGCCTTGGAAAAATTCAGCGCTTCCTTGACTCAGATTTAGGTAAAAGAATGCTTTCTGCAGACAAAGTATTCAGAGAGGTTCCCTTTAACCTGGCAATTCCCTGCCATGAAGTTTTTCTGGACATGGTGGAAGAGGAATACAAAGAAGAAACGTTGCTACTGCAGGGAATTATAGACTGTTATTTTGAAGAGCCGGATGGCCTGGTGCTACTGGATTATAAGACCGATGCCGTGCCGCCTGCGGGCATCACCGAGATTGCAGGAAGGTACCGGGTTCAGCTGAATTATTACGCCCAGGCGCTGGAAAAGCTGACTGGAAAGAGGGTTAAGGAGAGATACCTGTATTTGTTTTCAGCGGAACAGGTGCTGGAGCTATAATTAATTGGCATGAAGAATAAATGGAGGGATAAATATGCGAATCCTGCATACATCAGACTGGCATCTGGGGAAGAGCCTGGAACAAATCAGCCGGATTGACGAGCAGAAGGAATTTATCGACTTCCTGGTGAAAATCGTGGAAGAGCAGCAAATCGACCTGATCCTGATCGCCGGAGATATTTATGATACCTATAATCCTTCTGCTGCTGCGGAAGAGCTGTTTTACGAAGCTGTGGACAGGCTGAATGGCAAGGGGAAAAGGCCGGTTGTCGTAATCGCCGGAAACCATGACAACCCGGAGCGGCTTTGTGCCGCAAGCCCTCTGGCATACAAAAACGGTATCATTCTGCTGGGCTACCCCGCAAGCGATGCAGGCGATTACAAGATCAATTCCGAAGCCATTCGGGTTGCCGATTCGGGGCTGGGCTGGCTGGAGCTTTGTGTTGCTGGTTTTGATTATCATGCCGTTTTGCTCACACTTCCATATCCTTCAGAGTCGCGGCTTGAAGAGGTTTTAACCGCGCAGGCTGACGAGTCAGCCCTTCAGAAGGCTTATTCTGAAAAGATAGGGTCTATTCTTTCCAACCTCAGCACCAAATTCAGGGAGGATACCGTAAACCTTGTTGTAAGCCACCTTTTCCTTCTGGGCGGAAAGGAATCCGATTCCGAAAGAACACTTCAGGTAGGCGGCGCATTGACCGTTAACCCCGGTGTCATGCCTGAAAACGCTCATTATGCTGCGTTGGGGCATTTGCACAGACCGCAGGAAATCCGCCACGCACCATGCCCGGTGTTTTATTCGGGCTCTCCGCTGGCATACAGCTTTTCGGAAGCCGAGCATTCCAAAGCTGTTTATATCGTAGATGCGGTCCCGGGTGAAAAAGCGGTCATTACGCCTGTCTATCTCGACTGCGGCAAGCCCCTTCGCAGATGGGTGGCAGAGGAAGGTATCGCACAGGCCATTCAATGGTGCGAAGAAGGGCGAGATAAAAACGCCTGGGTTGACCTTGAAATTATTACCGACCGTATTTTTACCACGGAAGAGCAGCGGACACTGCGCATGCTACATCCCGGTATCATCAACATTCGCCCCAGATTGAAGCAGGAAGAGGGCGAAACCATCAGCCCTGAAACGAGGGAAGGAAAAAAGATGGACGAGCTGTTCCGGGACTTTTACCGTTACAGAATGGGAGCGGACATCCCGGATGAATTAATGGAGGTTTTCATTGAAATCATGAACGAGAATATGGATGGAGGTGGAACCGATGAGACCGAAGCTTCTTGAAATAGAAGGGCTGCAGAGCTTTAAGACCAGTCAGAAAATCAATTTTGAACAACTGGGCGAAACTGGCCTGTTTGGAATCTTTGGACCCACCGGCAGCGGAAAATCCACAGTTCTCGACGCCATCACCCTTGCGCTGTATGGAAGGGTGAAGCGTGCTGAACGCGGTACACAGGGGATCATCAACTCTGCCATGGATTCTGCGCGAGTCGCCTTCACCTTTGAATTGCTGCAGGGAAATGTGCGGAAGACCTATCGCGTGGAGCGGAATTACCAGCGAAAAAAAGGGTCGGAAAACTCAAGCGAGCCGAAGGTAGTGCGGTTGATAGAGCTTACTGCGGCAGGAGAGCTTGTGCTTTGTGACAAGACCACCGAGGTAACCAATACCATCGAAAAGCTGCTGGGGCTAAACCATGACGACTTTACCCGTGCTGTTGTGCTACCCCAAAACAGCTTTCACGAGTTTTTACATCTGGATAACGCTAAAAGGCGGGAGATGCTTGAGAGGATCTTTTATCTGGAGGAATATGGCAGGCAGCTGATGGACAAAATCAGCCGAAAAATGGCTGAAATGAAAAGCAATCTGGATCTTTTGCAGGGAGAATTGGCCGGCTATACTGACGCAACCGATGAAGCGCTGGCCATCAGCCAAAACGAGATGAAAGCTGCCGTCGAGGAAAGGGTCCGCGCCGAAAAGGAAGCCAGGCTGCTGGAAGAGAAATACGTCCAAGCCCGGGAGGTTTGGCAGTACACGCAGGATTTGGCGTTTATCCTTGCCCGGGAAGAAGAACATGCCTTGAAACAGGAAGAAATCAATGAAAAAAGAAGCCGTGCCGATAAAGCCGGCAAGGCCAAAGGCCTGATGGAAAAAATCAAAGAGGAGGAAGAGCTTGAGGGGTTGCTGGATAAAACGCGCAAGCAGATGGCTGAACTGCTTCAGACTCTTCCCGATACAGAGCAAAGCCTTGACAAGATGCGGGAAAAATATGACGCGCTGAAAAATGAGATCACCATTGAACAACCCAGGCTTGTGAGCCTTAAAACACGGCTTGCCGATGCATTGACGTTGCGGGCAGAGGTTACAGCAATCAACGGGAAGTTGCTTGAACTAGGAAAGAGTGCCGAGAAGCTTACTTTGAAAATCACTGCGAACAACAACGAATACGACAGCCAAAAAGCCGCGTTGGAGACTTTTATCCAGAGCACCCTGCACCTGCAAAAGGAGCTGGCTTCTTATCAGGTTGCACCGGAATACCGCGAGCAGATTGTGTTGGGTGTAAGGCTTGAAAACGATGTTCAAGTAAAAAAAGCCGGTTGTAAAGAGCTTGAAGAAAAGGTTGCCGGGCTGAACATCACCATCACCGGGCTTGAACAGGCACTGAAGCTCACCCGGGACAAGCTTGCCTCGCACCAGGTAGAGGTGGTGGCTCTGAACCTGAACAAGCAACAGCATGAGGTGTCAATGCCTGAAGGAAGAAACGAACTGGATAAATATAAGGACCAAATGAATCTTGTAAAAAGCGGCCTGCAGGTGCTGAAAATCAGACAATCTGCCCTGAAACAAGCCGAAGATAAGGTTGCAAGGCTTGAAGCTTCGATTCAGGGCTTCACAAGCCGTGCCAACGAAATGCGCAATATCCGGGAGAAGTCAAAAACGACCTTTGAAAGCAACAAACAGGAATTGGAAGAGCTTATCCGGGAAACCGAAAAAAACACCGCGTATATGCTTTCCTGCAATCTGAAGGAAGGGGAGCCGTGCCCCGTATGCGGTTCATCCCATCATCCGTCACCGGCGACTCATGGCGAGGATAGTGGGTTGGCGGAGCTTGAACAGGAGGTTGAAGCCGCGCGGATGAAGCTTGAAGCCAGTGAAAAAGCTTTCAAGGAGTCCGAAAACAAGCTTTTAATCCTCCAGGAACAGACCAACGCGCTGGTGTTTCAAAAAGAACAGGCATTGCAAGAGAATAACGCGATGCGTGAACAAATGCAGCAGGAAAAGAGCAAGCTGCCGCAGGAATACCAGGCCATGGAGCCTGAACAGATTGCTCAGGAGCTTGAAGCAATGAGTGCTTGTTACCTGGACAAGCATAAAGCATTTGAGGAATGGGAAAAGCGCAGAGATGAACTTCAAGCCCGGCTGCAGAAGCTGACGGAAACGATGAAGGTCGAAGAAATGCAGGAAAACAAGACAGCGGCTGAAACAGGGGTAAACAGGGCAAACCTGAAGCAGCACGCAGACTCCCTTGAAACCAAAACCGCAGAGCTTGCCGCTAAAGAAAAAGAGTATGGAGTTTTCCTGAATAACTTGGGCATAACATCTGCATCCTCTGAACAAAAACGGATTAATGAAAACGATAAAAAAACAGAGCTTCTTCAAAAGAAGTCAGAGCAGAACCAACGAGCATCTGAAATAACCAGAAACGCCTTGGAAAAGCTGCGGGAGGCCAATCAAGCCCAAAAGGACGCGTTGGTGAAGCTTCAAACTGAAATGAGCAGCCTGAATGCGCAAAAAGCAGAGAAGGAAGCTAAAATGCACCAGCTTGCTGGAAGCTCAGGCATCGAGCAACATTTAATGGAGGCAGATCAAAAGCTTGCAGAGTATGACAGGCTGGAAAAGCAATACCGGGATACCATTACACAGATGGAAAAGCAGTTGAATTCGCTTTTCAACCAAAAATCCACGCTGGAGAATCAGCATGGAATCTATTCAGGCAATCTGGCCCAGGCACAAAAAACGCTTTCCGCCGCACTTTATGAAAAAGGTTTTCAAAGCAGGCAGGATGCAACTCTCGCTTTTATACCGGACGACCAACAGCATGCCCTGAAAAGTGAAGTGAGTGAGTATGATCAAAAAGCTCTGAATATCAAGGCTGAAAAAGAACTGGTGACGAAGAAATTAAAATCCAGAACCATCACCGAGGAGGATTGGAATGCCCTTGAAAACCTGTACCGGGAAACCAATGCCTGGAAAGAAGCCTGCGTGAGCAAAAGCGAAGTAGCCAAAACCGGTTTTGAACAGAGAAAATCCAGACATGACCGATGGGTGGAGCTTTATTCAAAACATTCCGCCTTATCCAATAAATATGATTTGGTTGGGCAAATTCAAAAGCTTCTAAAGGCTGAAAGAAGCAAGGACAACAGCTTCATTGACTATATCGCCGAAGAACGGCTGCGTTACGTGGCTGCAAAGGCATCACAGCTTCTTGGTGTAATGACGAAATACAAATACGAGCTGGAGCTGGACACCAATGCGGGCTTTATTATTCGTGACAACGCCAATGGTGGGGCTCACCGCATGGTTACCTCCATGTCGGGCGGAGAAACCTTTATCACCTCACTGTCCCTTGCCCTGGCCCTGTCGGAACAAATCCAGCTGAAGGGTCAGAGCCCGCTGGAATTCTTCTTCCTGGACGAGGGCTTTGGTACGCTGGACAACAACAAGCTCGATACGGTAATGGACTCATTGGAGC
>JAAYJG010000298.1 GCA_012523055.1 Ruminiclostridium sp.
CCGGGCACTGATTTTGAAGATCTCGTTGCCAATACTGACAATGATTTTGGTTCTCAGCAGTTCGGCATTGCATTCCGCAAAGAAAGCGATGTAACCGGAAAAGTAAATGAAGCCATGAAAGCACTCTTAAAGGATGGCACATTAGCAAAAATCGCGTCCAACTACGGTCTGGAAGCGGCTCTTGTGAAATAATTGGCTAAACAAATAAGAAGTCTCCATTGGGGTCTTCAGGATTCCTGTGGAGATTTCTTTATTTCATTCAACTTATCCGCTTCAACTTGTAACTAGTGAGTTGAGGTGCTGGTACCGACATACTCAGGTGTGGTATCACACCGCCGTCGGTAGCTTTCAGTGGGACAAGCACTCAAAATACTGTGGGAAGGTTGAGTATTCACTCAACTTCCCCGCTTCAACTTGCAAGTAGTCAGATGAGGTGCTGTCTGCGGGAAAGTTGAATATAAAGGAGAACGGTATGAATATTATCATCACATCCCTGCTAGAGGGATTCTGGCTGAATACCCTGCTGTTCATCCTGACGTTGCTGATGGCAGTACCGCTTGGGTTGGTTATTACTTTTGGCTCCATGTCAAAATTTAAACCGCTGAAGTGGCTTGTCAAAACCTTCGTATGGGTCATCCGCGGAACTCCGCTGATGCTGCAGCTGTTTGTGGTCCTGTATGCACCGGGGCTTCTATTTGATGTTCCGATGAAATCCAGGATGACAGCCGCATTAATCGCTTTTGTCGTGAACTATGCAGCTTATTTCTCTGAAATCTACAGAGGAGGCATCGAAAGCATATCGAAAGGTCAATATGAAGCGGGGGCTGTCCTTGGCATGACAAAATCCCAGGTGTTTTTCAAGGTTGTCCTGATGCAGGTGATCAAAAGAATTGTACCTCCCATGAGCAACGAAATTATTACATTGACCAAAGATACTTCTCTTGCGCGGGTCATCGGGCTTGCTGAAATTATCATGTGCGCAGAACGTTATACCAAACAAGGCCTCATCTGGCCTCTGTTCTCAACGGGTCTGTTCTTCCTGCTGTTCAATGGTATTTTAACGCTGCTGCTGGGCTGGCTGGAACGCAAGCTCGACTATTTCAAGGTGTAGGGGGTGTGTATCGAATGCCAATACTCGAAGTCAGAAATATAAGCAAGTGTTTCGGGAACACAGAGGTACTTAAGGATATCAGCTTCAGTTTGGAGAAAGGCGAATCTCTCTCGATCATCGGTTCCTCCGGCAGTGGTAAGACTACATTGCTGCGATGCCTGAATTTTCTGGAGGTTCCCGACACTGGAACCATCACTGTAAATGGAAATATGATCTTCGATGCTTCAGACCCGGAATCCAGAAGCGAGAAGGGTATTCGGGAAAAGCGTTTGCACTTTGGGCTGGTTTTTCAGTCATTTAATCTTTTCCCGCAATACACCGCCCTGGAGAATGTTACTTTGGCTGGAATGCTGCTGGCAAAGGAACGTCCAGACTACAAAAGCGAAAAAATCCGGATTAACGAACAAATCATCACAAACGCAAAGGAAATTTTGGACAGTGTTGGCCTTTCCGGAAAGCTTGATAACTATCCGCACCAACTCTCCGGCGGGCAGCAGCAGCGTGTGGCGATTGCTCGTGCCCTTGCCTTAAACCCGGATATCCTGTGCTTTGACGAGCCCACATCAGCCCTGGATCCCGAGCTTACCGGGGAAGTGCTGCGCGTTATTCGTGAGCTGGCTGACAGAAAAACGACCATGATCATCGTCACCCATGAAATGTCTTTTGCGAGGATGGTATCGGGTAATGTACTGTTCATGGATGAAGGGGTTACCGTGGAATATGGCCCGCCAGAGCAGGTGATAGCACACCCCAGAGAAGAGCGTACAAAGCGATTTCTGGAACGCTATTTTGAAAATGAAAACAATTGATATGAAACCCCTTTTGCTTTAGCCCGAGGGGAAGGTTCTTGTAAAGCACGGACTTTATAGAATCATTCTGAAAGAACCTGTATGAATTCCAAACATTCAATGAGTAAATGAGGACAGGAGTTGCCGCGGCGACTCCTGCTTGCTGTTTAGGTTAACCGCGGAAGTGTCACCGATCCGTTCGGCATCAGGCAAACATCTTCATTCAGCCTCCCGCCGCGCTGCGTGGCAGCCAGCTCCAATGCCTCGTCAAGGGTGCGAACGATATGTATTTTAGTTTTTGAAAAGTTTGCAGCGTCAAAGTCGGTTACCAATATAAAAGTATATTTTTCAGCCGTGTCGGCATAAAGATAACCGGTATGCGCACCAATAGAATAGCTTTCCCGCAATACCTTTTCACGCTCGAGCATATTGTTGTAACCCGTAATTTGTTTTTCAGTTTCAATTGAACCAAAACCCTCACGGCATTGCGACAGCATGATTATCATCCCGCCCGGTTCGGTACATTCCAGCAGATGGCACAATGTTTTCATGGGCTGGTACACATTCATGTCTTTGGGGTATCCCCCCGCGGATGCAATCACCACCGGATAAAGACGGTCGATATCCACCGTGTTCATCCTGTCAACAAGGCGACATGCCTGTGCATGAGCCTTCACCATACCTCCGGCAAAAGCTTTCAGGGTTTTGTAGTTATCATCCACCACGATGTTGATGATAAAGCAGGGGTTTAGCATCAATGCGCCTTCCAGCATATCCAAATGCAGTGGGTTTCCTTCCAGCCGGCCACTTTTCACAAGAGGATTACAGCCGCTGCCGATTCCTTGATTTAAAGAAAGGGAATGGTTTGCCTGAATGGTATCCCTGGACGCGATTCCGGGAATGATACTTTTCCGGCCTCCGCTGAAGCCCCCAAGGAAGTGATGAAGCACCGCACCAACAAGAATAACCCTGTCACTGTTTACAGCAATGGAATTCAGCTTTACCGGGGTTCCACGGCTTGTTGTCCCCATATAGGTCAGATTGTTTTCATCCAGGCAATTGTGGTCAACAACTTTGATGCGGTTGTATATTTTATCGGTAACAAGATAGCGTAGTTCTTCGGCAGTTTGCTCGCGATGAGAGCCCCGTGCGCTGATGATAACGATATCCTCATCTTTTATACCGGCTGTACCCAGCCTGTCCAACAGGATCTCGAGAATCAAACCCGGGTTTTGCCAGCTCCTGGTGCTGTCACTGATGATTACGCATACTTTTTCACCTTTTCTTACGATATTTTCTATTCGATCCGAGCCAATCGGATGGTTCAAAGCATCTTCTATCAATTCCCGGGGAGTACCGGGAGCAAGCATCACCGGGTTCGCCTCCAGCACCCGCTTAATATGCTCGTCTGCCAGCGTGACCTTAAATTCACTGTTACCATACTTTAGTACATAGGCCATTTTCTGTTCTCCTTCCGGGATATCCAAATGATGTAAAGCTTCTTTATGAAACCTGGCAAATTTTATACAAGCATGATATCTGCTTCTACTTTATTCACCTTTGTAAATTTGATTCTAATATAACATATGCATTTTGTGCACGCAATTCAGGTTGTCGGTTTTAAGGCGGGAAAGCCGCGGTATTCATGCCTTTTTTCAACTTGTATGGAAGATAAACCCTGTCCGTGGTACATTGTGATGATTATCGGGAAATGATAGAATGAGGATAGAAAAAAGTACAGATGATAAAATGCTTACAATAATAAGGATGGTGGATACCGTGAATAAAAAGAAAACCAACCAAAAAAAAAGTACGAAGACAAAACCGCAGACCAATGTTCTAAAGCCTGTACTGGCATTTGCAGTGATATTGGCGCTTATTGGGCTGGCCTTCTTCTTCGGAACAAGGTATGGCAGCATGAAAAACAGATCAGCCGGGCAACCGCAACCAACGGCAATTCCAAACAAGCCCGGGAACGGAGGCACTGCTTCGGGCGACAATAAACCTGCACCCACAAAAGCAGCCGTACAAAAGCAAAATGTTACGCTAACCCTTTATTTCCCGAGCGCAAATGGTGATTCGGTTGTTCCTGAACAGCGTTTGGTCCAGGTGAATCAGGATGAAATGCTGGAGGAGGTTATCTTCCGCCAACTGCAGAAGGGTTCTTTGAACAGCAATACGGGGGGGATCATTCCCGAAGGAACAAAGCTTCTGTCCATTGGAACAAAGGAGGGTATCTGCACTTTGAATCTCTCCGCCGAGTTTGTAGATAACAACCCCGGAGGAACGGCCTTTGAAGCGGCACTGATCAACTCTGTCGTGAACTCTTTGACGGAACTGTCTCAGGTGAAGAAGGTTCAATTTCTGATCAACGGGCAAAAGCGGGAGGTTTACACCCATATCTCCTTCAGCGAACCCTTTGAGAGAAATGAAAATTTTATTCGCAAACCTGACAGCGCCTCCGAGGCCATCGAGAATAAATTGCGGGAACTGGGTGAAAACACCTTGAAAGCGTTGCGAGACAGGGATATGGAATGGCTCTCCTCCATTGTGCACCCGGACAAGAAGCTAAGGTTTTCGCCATATACCTATGTTGATCCTGATAATTCTCTTGTCTTTACGGGGGAAGAAATAAAAACGTTGATGGAAAGTAAAAAGGTATATACCTGGGGAGCGTACGACGGTTCCGGAGAACCTATCCAACTCACCTTCAGGGAGTATTTGAACGCTTTTGTTTATGACCAGGATTTCCTGAATACCGAACAAGTGGGTTACAACCGGTTCATCGGGCAGGGAAATACGATCAACAACCTATTTGAAGCATATCCGGAGGGCAAGCTGCTGGAATATTATTTCTCAGGCTTTGATCCGCAATATGAAGGGCTGGATTGGGAAAGCCTGAAGCTTGTTTTTGAAGAAAAGGACGGTACCTGGTATCTGGTTTGTATTGTTCATGATCAATGGACGATCTAAGCCCGGACCTTTTTGGGTTTTCAAACACAGACCGCTCGAATCCGAACATCTTTGTCTTTTTGAGCAGGAACGACTTAAGCAATCCTATGTTAATGGTTTCAAGAGTACAGGGGAGGACAGGGAATGCTAAAAAGACTGAAAATGCATTTGAAGAGGTTACTCTTATTACTTTTTGTCACAGGGGTTGCTTATGGTACGCTGCCTGCTTTTTCCGAAGATAGCCAGGGAACTATGGAGTCGCCACCCGGGTCCCTAAAGACGATGACCATTCACAAGGGCAACGCCGTTATTGACGGGAAATCAGAATTCCAGTGGGAAATCCTGAAGCCTGAGATCTTTGGCTCGGAAGTGGCGAATGTATCTGTAAAAGCGCTGTGGAATAAAAAAACCCTGTACCTGTATGTGATGGTTGAAGATCTAACCCAAGATGGAAATGACTGTGTAAAGCTGCTCCTTTGTGATGATTACGGAAAAACCTACGAAAATATCGATGTATTTTCATTTTATCGTGATGGAGTGGCCGAGGACGATACAGATTTTATCATTACAGAGAATGAACGGGGTTATTCAGTGGAAGCGGTTGTTACTTTGTCTGAAAACCCCATCCCCGGAGATCTGATTGCAATTGATTTTGTAGTAACCAATACAAGTGCTACAAAAGAATTGAACTGGAACAATTCTGGCAGCACAGGGCTTTGGAGTTTTGGAACCGGATTTTTTGGAAAGGAGCTGAAAGCTGCTTACTCCTTATACGGTACCCCAACTATCGATGGTGAAATGGAAGCGGTCTGGGCGGATGCCATCGAAATAACCACAAACACCTGGGTGCATGGGATCGTTGGTCCAACTGCAAAAGTGAGAACTTTGTGGGATGAGAAAAAACTGTATATTTACGCGCAAGTTATCGGTAAGCCTGAAAGCTTATGGGAAAAGGATTCTGTTGAAATCTTTTTAGATCGGAGAAATGATAAGGCAAATACTATTGAACAAGACGATGCAAGATACCTTATCAGCTTTGACAATAACCTGGGTTATGGAAAAGGCGCACGCGCAAAACACATTCAAAGCTATGTAAAAGCAGTGGAAAACGGTTATGCCATTGAAGCCTCCATCGCCTGGGATCAGGTGACTGCCGCGCAGGATTCACTGGTCGGGTTTGACATTCAGGTCAATCATGATTACAACCGGGACGGAGCAAGGGACAATGCGGTGACCTGGAATGACAGCACCGGCTTTTCAGACATAAGTACAGAAGGATATGGTGTTTTACGGCTGGTAAAAGCTGAAAGCCTTGTTTTCACCGATATTTACAGCATTGCCTGGGCAAAGGATCAGATAGAATTCCTGGGATCAAGGCAGATCATCATGGCTTCCGCCGGACAGCGATTTGAACCGACGAAGGAAGTCACACGGGCGGATTTTCTGCATTATTTGATCAATACCCTGAGTTTGACGGCACAGACCGGCAGTAATTTTGACGATGTACCTCCGGATGCCGGGTATGCAAGTGCGATTGCTGTGGCCAGAACGCTTGGTATCACCAATGGTGTTGGGAATAATCAATTCCTGCCTTTAGCCGGAATCACACGGCAAGATATGATGACCTTGGTGGTCAGGGCACTGAATGTTGCCGGGAAAAGCTTTGAAAGCGCGGATGAAGCAGATATTCAGGGATTTACAGATGCTTCTCTTGTATCAGATTATGCTGTCCAAAGCGTAGCGGCTCTGGTAAAGTATGGGATTATTCAAGGCACAGGAAACCGGCTGAACCCCAGATTTAACCTGACCAGAGCAGAGGCGGCCGTACTGTTATACAGGGTCTACCAAATGCCCTGAGCTTGTTGTGCCGCCAGAACAGGGAAGAGGTCGGCAACGCCTCGATATAGCAGTGTGTTGCGATTGCAAGCAATCGCTTCCGTTGTTATAAGCCTTGTCATTAAGTTGCTTTTCCCTTGCTAATGGTTATCGCTATGATAAACCATGTCCAGCACAATCACAAGAGCCAGCATAAACGCCGCATCTTCATCATCAGAGATCGAAACTCCATAGGAATCGGAGAAGGAAAACCACTTCTTGGAAACGATGGCAGCCGGAGAGCCATTCTTAAAAACAGTAAAGTCGTATGCCCAAAAGCTTCCGTCAATATTAAAGCTTCCATATACACTTGAAATATCAAAGCTGGGCCTGAAAAGGGTCAAATTCTTTTTCACCGTTGCAACCGCGCGGCCATTTTGATATATGGTATATTCAGGAAGGAAGCGGAGCAAACGCTGTTCAATATAATAAAGCTCATGATCCAAAAGGTCTGTAAGGGTTAACTTATTACCAATGGAAAGCAGCCTTCCGAACACCTTAAAAACATCATTACCATATTCATCCTTAATCGTAAAGCTGTCACGAATGGAGAAAACTTTCTGGCGAACCAAATAACGCATAAGAAAAGCCTCCTTTTTTTCATTGTAACACCAAGGGGCTTGTACAGGCAAGAAACCAAAGAAATGGTTTATGCACAATTACGCTACCCTGCTTTTGTTTTTCTTTTTTTGGGAACACTATTGCTTAATGAAAACCTTCGAGGAGGGAGATTAATGAACAACGAACAACTCAGACACTTTAAACATTTATTACAGCAGCACCGCGAAGAGCATTCGAATATCCTTGCAGATATGCTCGAAGGCGCGCCGGAAGGCTACCGGGATACGGAAGACAGCGAGCTGTCCAGATACGACAACCATCCGGCGGACGTTGCAACCGATCTGTTTGATGCCGAACACAGGGCAGCCCTGAGAAGCAATCACGAGTTTGTGATACGTGAAATAGATGACGCTCTTGAGAAAATTAATAAACAAACCTACGGGATCTGTGAGCTTTGTGGTAAATCCATCGACCCGCAGCGGCTGGAAGTCATTCCGGATGCCAGAAACTGCATTCAATGTGAAATTTCCGAAGAGCACGAAAACACCCTGGATCAGATCAGCAAACACGCGCACCGGCCGGTCGAGGAGGATGTTCTGGAAAAAGTCATGCGAGGACATCACGAGGGCGGGGGGTCTGAACCCTATGACGGGGAGCAGGCCCTCGAGGAAGTAATGTCCTTTGGTTCATCCGATTCCCCGCAGGATGGAGCACCTTTGGGAAACCGGCAGGACGCCGCTTCCAACGGGAGATCCCTGCAGGAGGTCCAGGATGTAGAGGAGATCAGCAATGAGATGTATAGGAAATCCTTATCATGAACACTGGTAGCTGTGCATGAGAGTTATGCTACGGTAAGCCTGATACCAGTCATCGCCTCCGACCGAATCAGGCTTTTTTCTTTTTCGGTAATGATGTTTAGGGCAAGGCCATATATTTTATAAGAACAACCATCTGTTTAGCACCATACCGGCACCGTAACCGATGCATCATCAGACTAATGTCCGGATGCTTTGCGATCCGTGCTTAAACAGCCAACGAGGCCTTATGGGTAAAAAAAACCTGAAACAAAACGCTTTCATTCTAACCGTTGCTGGTTTTATTGTTAAAAGCATCGGCTTTATTTACCGAGTCTATATTGCAAATTCCATCGGTGCCGAAGGAATGGGGCTTTACCAGCTGGTGCTTCCCATCTACAATCTGGTGTTGCTTGGGCTGACAGCCGGTGTAGGAATTGCTGTCGCACGGCTTGTTGCCGAAGAGACAGCCCGGGGGAACCCCAAAAATGCCAACCGGGTTGCCATCTTTACCGGTACTGCAATCTTTGCAGCCGCGGCCGCTGTTGTTACGGTCTTGTATTTCAATCTTGACTTTGTTGTGAATATGCTCATTGGGGATATCCGTACGAAAAGCGCATTGTTGTGGATATTGCCGGCTATTCCGTTTATTGCGGCGATCACTTCCCTGAAGGGTTATTTCTATGGGAAACAGGAGGTTGTGCCGAATGCGCTTTCACAGATAGCCGAGCAGGTTGTTAAGCTGATGGTCGTATTCACCATTGCAGACCTCTTCTCACAGGGGGATATGGAACGAAAATGCCTGTTTGCTACAATTGGCATGATCACAGGTGAAATTGCGAATGTGCTTGTGGTCTTTCTGGCTTTTCAATTCCGAAAGGGGAAAAAGGCCGCGAATCTCAGCGGGCAGCTTCTACGCAAAAGAGATATTGGAAAAACACTGCTTGGTATCTCTTTACCCATTACAGCCAATCGGTTGATTTTATCACTATTGGGAACTGTGGAGTTCATATGGATCCCGCAGCGGCTGGCGATTTTCGGCATGACCAATGCTGAGGCTCTAGCTGAATATGGCAAACTGACCGGTATGGCTTCTCCGGTGATCACCTTCCCGTCCATGCTGACGGCAGCATTGGCTACCGCTCTGGTACCGGCCATTGCAGAGGCTGCCGCTCTAAAGAGAATGAATGGAGCAAATCGCCAGATTTCCCGCTCGATCCGCTTAACACTAGTTCTGGGCCTCTTGTTTACCAGCTTGTTTCTTGCCTTCGGCAGGGATATTTCAGAGATAATTTACCCTGGTCAGAATGTTGGGCAAATGATGTTCCTGCTGTCCTTTACCGGTGTCTTTTTCTATCTTCAGCAAACACTTTTTGGTGTTCTGAACGGTCTGGGAAAAGAAAAGGAGACATTGAAGCATTCCATGATAACCAGTGTCATGCGTTTGGGCTTTGTTTGGTTTGGAATACCGGCTTTTGGAATGAATGCCTATATTTTATCGCTTGTAGTAACCAATCTGGTTGGATCTTTGTTGAACCTGCGTACCACCGTCAAAACAACGGGAATGTCGATCGAGCTTGGCGATTGGCTTGTCAAGCCACTCATAGCAGCCATTTCCGGTATCATTGCCGCACCTGTGGCAAAAATGCTTGCACAAGCCGTTTTTGCACAGCAAACTATGATTTTGCTGGTATCGGGTGCTATAACAGGAGGGTTGATGGCTGCGATTCTCATTTTATTGGGGGTGTTTGAGCTGAAAGATTTACGCCAGATGCTGCCTTTAAAAATTGACAAGGACAGGAAGCTATAATAATCGAAGCTATTGTATTGCCGCTATAACGAGGCCCAGATGGGCCCCCGCCCCACCTCTTAACGTATTTTCAGCCAAGGGCTGAAAAACGTGTGGTGGCGGGTACCGATTACCTTAATCAGGCG
>JAAYJG010000299.1 GCA_012523055.1 Ruminiclostridium sp.
CAGGGCTGAAGGAAGCTGTCAAATCCCTGTTCAAAAAAGAATATGAGCTCATCCATGCCCTGAATGATATCTCATTTACCATCAATGATGGAGAAATCGTCGGCTATATTGGCCCCAATGGGGCCGGGAAAAGCAGCACGATAAAGATTATGAGCGGCATCCTCACACCGGACAGCGGCGAATGCGTGATCAACGGAAGGGTCCCATGGAAGGAAAGAATTCGTCATGTCAGTGATATCGGGGTGGTTTTCGGTCAGCGATCCCAGCTGTGGTGGGATGTCCCTGTCATGGACTCCTTTGAGCTGCTGCGGGATATTTACAAGGTCCCGGATAAGGTTTTCAAAAACAATGTAGCAGAGCTTTCCGAAATGCTCGAGCTGGACATGCTCCTGCGAACCCCTGCCCGCCAGTTAAGCCTGGGGCAGAGGATGCGTTGTGAAATTGCCGCATCGCTGCTGCATCAACCAAAGGTTTTATTTTTGGATGAACCTACCATTGGCCTGGATGCGGTTTCAAAAATTGCCGTACGGGATTTTATTAAAAAGGTCAATGCGGAAAGAAAAACAACAGTTTTGCTGACAACCCATGACATGCAGGATATCGAAGCGTTGGCCGAACGCATCATCCTTATCGGAAAAGGCCGAATTCTGCTGGATGGCTCTATTGGCGAGCTGCAAAAGAGGAATTCTCCGGTTCGCAAACTGACCATAGAATACTCGGGAGAAGATTTTTCTCTTTGCGAAGGAGCCAGTTTCCTTGAGAAAATACAAGGACATGCCGTTATCGCAGCCGATACGCGAATTGTATCGGTTTCAGAAGTGATCACCTTCCTGTCGAAGCAGGTGGAGGTGCTTGATCTTTCAGTTTCCGGGTCAACAGCCGAAGAGATGGTAGTCTCCCTGTACAAGGAGTTTTCCATATGAGGAAGTACATCAGCTTTTTCAGAATGCGTTTTATCAACGGATTACAATATCGGACGGCGGCTTATGCCGGAATCGCCACGCAGTTTGCCTGGGGTTTTATGGAGATTCTGATGTTTCGGGCCTTTTATGCTGCGAATCCGGAAGCGTTTCCGATGGAGTTTTCCCAGCTGTCTTCCTATATTTGGCTGCAGCAGGCCTTGTTGGCTCTGTTCATGACCTGGTTTTTAGAAAATGACATTTTTTCCGCAATCACATCCGGAAATGTTGCCTATGAGCTGGTAAGGCCCATGAACCTGTATCGCATGTGGTTTGTCAAAAACCTTGCCAGCAGGCTGTCCAAGGCAGTTCTGCGCTGTATGCCCATCCTGTTGGTTGCCGCATTTCTGCCTGCGCCCTATAACATATCTCTTCCTTCAGGTTTTCCGGAGTTTATTTGGTTTTCAGTTTCCCTGGTGCTGGGGTTCCTGATCGTGGTTGCCTTTTGTATGCTGGTGTATATTGCAACCTTTTACACCATGTCCCCCATGGGGGTGCGTCTGATTGCGGTGACCATGGTGGAGTTTTTTTCCGGTGCGGTGATTCCCATTCCCTTTTTTCCGGATAAAATTCGCCTGGTTTTTGAACTGCTTCCCTTTGCATCCATGCAGAACATGCCTCTGCGCATCTACAGCGGAAACATCACAGGAAATGAAGTTTTAACAGGAATTGCGCTTCAAGTCTTCTGGCTGGTGGTGATGCTGGCAACAGGCAGGCTGTTGATGGGCAGAGCCCTGAAAAGGGTTGTCATACAGGGAGGTTGAGGATATGACTGAACAGGGAGGAGGTAAACCATGAAGCTGTACCTGAAATATCTGTCCATTCATTTGCGCAGCCAGATGCAATATAAGGCTTCTTTTTTCCTGACCCTGCTCGGACAGTTTGTCCTGTCTTTTTCTGTTTTCCTGGGAATCTACTTCATGTTCGGGCGATTCAACAGGGTGGAGGGCTTTACCTATGAAGAGGTGCTGATTTGCTTTGCCATTATGCTGACGGCTTTTTCCATTGCAGAATGCTTCGCCAGGGGGTTCGACACGTTTTCAACCATTCTGGGAAACGGAGAGTTTGACCGGGTCATGGTTCGTCCCCGCAATGAGATCTTTCAGGTTCTGGCAACGAAAGTTGACCTTTCCAGGTTCGGCAGGCTGCTTCAGGCCTTTATTATTTTCCTGTATGCCATTCCGGCTGGAAACATCACCTGGACATTGGATAAGGTTGTTACCCTTTTACTGATGATTGGATCCGGCGTGGTGGTCTTTTCATGCCTGTTTTTGGTATACGCGGCGCTTTGCTTTTTTACCACCGAAGGGCTGGAGTTCATGAACATTTTTACAGACGGTGGTCGCGAATTCGGCAAGTATCCATTTTCAATCTATGGCAGCGGGGTTCTGAAGTTTTTTACCTATGTTATTCCGCTGGCGCTTTTCCAGTACTACCCTTTCCTATATCTTGTGGGAAAGTCAGATAACCGTTTGTACATGTTTTATCCATTGCTTGCTTTGCTTTTTGTTCTTCCCTGTCTGGCACTTTGGCGCTTTGGAGTAAAGCACTTTAAATCGACTGGTTCGTGAAATCGTTCTTCATACAACCGTAAAAGCTCTTGCGTATCAAGCTTAATCCTGCTCATTTCCGCTGAAAACCATTCACTTGCACCCCATAAATGTTTATGGATTCACCTTAAATACTCATGCTTTTCACCTGGCCTTTGCCCGCAGTTTCAACTCTTTTATCTGCTGGTAAATATGACAATATCCGATCATTTATTTTTAATATTTATGTTAATAATTTCACAAGAATATGATTGAACTGAATGGCTTGGTATGCTATGATCTTATGGGTTACTTTTATCGACAAAAAATCAACAGAGTTTACCGGCTATAATGATACAGCGGCTGGTCGCCGATGCAGACCGGGTGTGTTGCAATTACAAATCAATTGCTTCTGTTGCAATAAGAAGGGGAGCATATGGAAAACAGATCAAAGATAGCGATTATTGGTTCGGGTTTCGTTGGTGCATCGACGGCTTTTGCCATGTCACTGAACCAAATGGTCAACGAAATGGTATTAATTGATGTGAACAAGGAAAAGTCCATTGGCGAAGCCATGGACATCAGTCACGGGTTGTCCTTTCTGGGGCAGATGTCGGTTTACGGCGGGGATTATTCCGACTGCAGCAATTGCGATGCCATCATCATCACAGCCGGATGTAACCGGAAACCGGGTGAAACACGCATTGACCTGGCAAAGAAAAATGTGACCATTGCCAAGGAAATCGTTGGCAATGTGATGAAGTATTACACAAGAGGGGTTATCCTCGTAGTTTCCAACCCAGTTGATATTCTGACATATAAAATCAGTCAATGGTCCGGGCTTCCGGATGGCAGAGTTTTTGGAACAGGCACGGTTCTGGACAGCTCAAGGTTCAGGTTCCTGCTTAGTCGAAAATTTAACGTGGATGTAAGAAATGTTCATGGCTATATCATTGGTGAGCATGGTGATTCACAGCTGCCGCTTTGGAGCGCGACCCACATTGCCGGCAAGAATATCACGGAATTCTTCAACGATCCGGCTTATGGCATTACCGAGGAAATTAAGAATGCCATTATTGATGATGTAAAGACTTCAGGCGGTGAAATCATTCGCAAAAAGGGTGCCACCTATTATGCGATTGCGGTTGCCATCAACACAATCCTTGAATCTCTTCTGAAAAATCAAAATACAATCAGGACGGTATCTTCCGTTATCCACAATCTATACGGCATCGATGATGTTGCGCTGAGCCTGCCCTCCATTGTCAATGCCAATGGGGTTAAGGCCATCTTCGATCTGAAGCTGACCGGGGAAGAACAGAAGCTGCTGGCAAATTCCGCAGATCAGCTGAAAAACGTTTTGGAACAGATTAAAGATATATAACACCTGGCCGCTTCAATACATCAATGGATGTATTAAAACTGTCAGGTTCCTGAATTTGGTTGTGGGCGCAGCCCGCGAATATGTTAAAGGAGTGAAAGCCTCATGGATTACAGAAAAGAATCATTAAAACTGCACGGAGAATGGAAAGGAAAGCTTGAAGTGATCGCCTCCGTTCCTGTTAAGAACAAGGAAGACCTCTCTCTGGCATACACCCCTGGTGTTGCCGAACCCTGTCTGGCCATCCAAAAGGATGTGGATCTGTCTTATGAGCTGACGAGAAGATGGAACCTTGTTGCTGTTGTAACCGACGGAACCGCGGTGCTGGGTCTGGGTGACATCGGTCCAGAAGCCGGCATGCCGGTGATGGAAGGCAAATGTGTTCTTTTTAAAACCTTTGGTAATGTGGACGCATTCCCGCTTTGCATTCGCTCGAAGAATGTTGATGATATTGTGCAGACTGTTAAGCTGCTGGCTGGCAGCTTTGGCGGAATCAACCTGGAAGATATCTCAGCACCACGTTGCTTTGAGATTGAACGCCGATTGAAAAAGGAATGTGATATTCCCATTTTCCATGACGATCAGCATGGCACAGCTATTGTTACCCTCGCGGCGATGCTGAACGCACTGAAGCTGACAAAGAAGAGTATCAATGATATCGAAGTGGTGGTTAATGGCTCCGGTGCTGCCGGTATTGCCATCACAAAGCTTTTGATGGCCATGGGCCTGAAAAAGGTTATTCTTTGCGATACAAAGGGCGCTATCTATGAAGGCAGGGACAACCTGAATGCTGAAAAAGCCGAAATGGCCAAGATCTCAAACCTGCAAAAGAAAAAAGGTCTCTTAAAGGATGTTATTGTGGGCTCGGATGTGTTTATCGGAGTTTCTGCGGCTGGCATGCTGACAAAGGAAATGGTCATGACCATGACCAGGGATCCGATCATCTTTGCCATGGCCAACCCCACGCCGGAGGTCATGCCTGACGAAGCGAAGGAAGCCGGAGCAAGTGTGGTGGGCACAGGCCGTTCAGACTTCCCGAACCAGATCAATAATGTCCTTGCATTCCCGGGCCTTTTCAGAGGCACCCTGGATGTCAGAGCCAGTGATATCAATGATGAAATGAAGATCGCTGCGGCTAAAGCTATTGCAGGAATCATTTCGGATGAAGAATTGAACGCCGATTATGTTATCCCGGCACCATTCGATGCAAGGGTGGCCAGCAGCGTTGCCGCCGCCGTAGCAGAAGCCGCAAGAAAATCCGGCGTAAACAGAATCTAAACCAGGGGGCGGGGCCCAGGTCCCTTTGCTCAATTTGACCAATGGGGACAGGTCCCTTGGCTCAATTTAACCAGCGGGGACAGGTAACCCGGTCAATCAGAGCGCGAAACCAGGGCGGAGCCCAGATCCCTTGGCTCAAACCAGAGGGCGGGGCCTAAGTCCCTTAGCCCAATTTGAAAGGCGGGGACAGGTAACCAGGGTAATCAGAGGGCGAGGCCAATGGAGACAGGCTCCTTACCTCAATTTAATCAGTACTCGGGCTCCTTGAGTGAACCCTAATCATTTTACCATCGTATCGAAGGAAGCAGGTTAATCACTGCTTCTTTTTCTTTTCGTAGAAACGAAAAACTTTCCACCATAACCTGTACTGAAATCTACTGGCATTGACATTATGAAGTGTTTAACACCACCGTCAATAGCTTGCTGCGAAGGCAAGCACCCATAACACAATGGAGTAGTTGAGTAAATCATATTTTGTCATTTTTTGCGGCTAAACAATTTTTTATACATCAATATTGGTTTTTTAATCATCATATGGTCACATTTTGCGCGTTCATACAAAAATACAGGCACTTCACGCAAGATAATTGCAAAGCTATCCATATAATAACATTTTAATAGATTGATTTCCAACCATATCTGTATTAGAATGGATAAGACTCACAATTCGACTATCCTCTGCAACATTCTCCAGCAGCTGGCACGGAAAGCATAAAACATGTATGATGGTATGTTTATTTAGCCAACGCTGATGATACGTCAAAGCCGATGCAGAAAACCTTTTCAAGAAAAAGAATGCGTTTCAAACTGTATCAGCAACCAAATCACAAAAGGTAAAAATTTTGAGGTACGATGAAGGGTTTTTATAAGTGTAAAAACTATAGCAGCCAGCCTTATTTTGTGTACAAAAAAACACTGAATGCATGAACGATATCTTTTGTGAGGGCAATATGACAGGAAAGATCATCAACGGTAAATACAAGATCACTGAAAAGCTGGGAACCGGAGGGTCATCTGAAGTATACAAGGCTTATCATATCCATTTGCAAACACCATGGGCGTTGAAATTCATTTCATCCATGCAGGACTGCGCACTGAACGAGCTTGAAATTCTCAGAAACCTGAATCATCCTGCCTTTCCCAGGCTTGTTGATGTGATCGCCGGGGAAAGCCAAACCATCCTTGTGTTTGATTATTACGAGGGACTTACCCTGCAGCAAGCCCTCGAGCAATATGGCCCCATCGACGAGCAGCGGGCCCGCAATATGGCCGGGCAGATCCTGGACGCGCTGAACTATCTGCATGGCTGCTCGCCAGAGCCCATCATCTACAGGGATTTGAAGCCATCCAACCTGATGCTGCTGGCAGATGACACCATTAAAATGATCGATTTTGGTACGGCAAGGTTGTTCAAACAGGAAAACTCTGATGACACGGTATATCTGGGAACCCCTGGATATGCGGCCCCGGAACAGTACGGCGCGGCACAAACCGACATACGCACCGATATTTTTAATTTTGGGATGACCCTGTTTCATCTGGTCACCGGAAAGCATCCACTGCAATGCGCCGAGTCACAGCGGGAGCAAATTCTGGGGTTGTCGGGTGTATCCAAGCAGTTTGCATCGGTTCTGTTGCGCTGTGTTTCTGTGAACCCCGGTGAACGCTATGGGGATATTGCTGAAATCAGAAAGGCTCTCAAGGCAGAATCAGAAATGTTACAGTCAGCACCTGCGGCGATGGGAAAGAATGCTGTTGAAATCAGTGTTTCAGGCATTCAAAGCGGCATCGGCGTAACACACTTCTGCCTGTTGTTCGGGATGTGGCTGAAAAACCAGGGGTTTCGCACCGCCGTATTGGAATATGGTGAAAACCGTGATGCCATGGCTTTGTGCAAGCTGGTTGAGAAGGAAGCCCATGTTCAAAGAAACGGTTTTTTTCAGGTTCACGGCCTGTCCATTTACCCATCCATGCGCAAAGAAGAAATCGATTGCTTTAAAAGGTCGGAATATGAATACATCCTGGTAGATTACGGTGTACATAACGAATATGTTTCCCTTTTGTCCCAGCGCAGCGATGTCAGGATGATCTTTGCCCCGGGCGCCGACTGGAAGCTGGGGCTGCTGGGGGCTTTTCTGCACAGTCATCATACTGCGGCAAACAGCCCGAATACGTATCTATGCTTTCCATTCCAGAACCAAAAATCCCTGCGCATCATACAAACATATTTTCATCTTTCCAATATGCTTACCATTCCCTATGCCATAAACCCCTGGAAGTTGGACCAGGAGGAAAGGCATGCGATGGAATTGATCTATGAAAAGCTGTTTCAGGCCGATTCCAAAATGAATCATACCAGCAAGAGGAGGACGAGTTAAAATGGCATTTTTGAAAAAGAAAAGTAAACTGCCTGTTGCCTTTCTACGGGTTTTATTGGTTCTTAGCCTTATCGTGCTTTTTTTGGTCGGCTTATATTATCTGTACCAGGTAAAAATGAAAGAAGTAAAGGCGCATCATGATGAAGAAATCGGACAATACCGTTTTCAGTTGTACCAGCTTGACAGGCAGGTGTTTGTACCGAAGCAGGATATTGAGTATGGAACCATGCTTTCACCCGAGCTTTTCGAGCAGGTCTCCATGAAAATGCAGGTTAGCCAGGAATTACTCCTCGATGAGAATGATATGGGTAAAACCAGTCTGGTCAGGCTTCCAAAGGGCATTCCGGTCACAAAGTCAGCCGTTACAGAGGAGCTTCCTGTCAATGATCTGCGCAAGGTTGAATTCAATATGTTTTTGCTGCAGACCGATCAGCATGCGGGGGAATTTGTGGATATCCGCATTGTTTTTCCAAACGGTGAAAACTATATCGTTTTAAGCAAAAAACAGGTGAAAGCCATGGAGGCCGCAGACAATATCCTTTGGCTGTGGTTGGATGAAACTGAAATCCATCTAATTTCCAGTGCCATTATCGACGCATATTTGCATCCGGGCACAAAGCTTTACGCTGCAACCTATGTACAGCCTGAAACTCAGGCTGCGGCAGCCCCCTTCTATCCGGCCAACCCTGATGTGCTTGATCTGATGCGCACAGATCCAAACATCCTGAAGAAAGCCTCCGATTTGCTTGCAAGGGAGGCAAGGGCACTGCTGGAAAGCAATCTGCAGGCCATGACCCTTGACCAGGTAACAAAGGTTTCAGCCGGTGTTGGGGAAGAGATCTCCAATGCCAGCGAGGCTACAAAGAATGCCGAATTGAATAAAGCGCAACAGGAAAACCAACCGCATGAAAACCAGCAACAGGAAAGTCTCAACCCCGATTCAACTACAGGAGAGAAGGCTAACGATACATTCAATTAATGCTTTAGAGTAAATAACAAAAACAAACAGCATTTCAAGCATGTAACCATAGAAAAGCAACCGTTGCAAGCATGTTTAAACGAAGAAGAAACTCCCGGAGGGTCAATTATGCCGAATAAATGCACAAGGCTTGGTTTTGCAGGTTTCTGCAAAACCGATATCATCCTGTACCTGGCCAGAATCCTCACCTGCCTTGGCGAAAGCGTTGCCATCGTCGATCTGTCAGGCGAACAGGGTTTACGTCTGTCGGTGCCTGCAGGCATATACTCGGATGACAGGCTTGATTACAGAGGGGTGGAGGTCTTTCTTAACTGCGCCAATAACAGCGTTACGGAAGAAACCCAATCCAACCACTCGATGGTTTTACTGGATTATGGCGTAAACACTAAAGCCCTTGAAAGCATGATGGAATTAAGAACCCTGTTTATCGTTACCGATTTGCAGCGGCATCATGCCGTGCCTCTGGCGTCTTTTTTGGAGCACCTTCAGGGCCCCACAGACAGTGTACGCATCATCCGGGATATCGTTCCGGGCAAAATCAGGCCCAGATATATTGATTCACTGCTACAGGCTGGACAGCATACAAACCTGCTGGCCAAATATGAGTTTTCCTTCGACGGGGTTGAATACAGTCAAAGGCTTCTGAGCCAGTATGATGATATTTTCCGCTTTACCAAAATAACAGAAAGCTTTAAAAGCATGCTGCTGGAAATCATTGTCGAGCTTTTGGGGTATGACAGAAAGACTGCGGTAAAGGCATTTAAAAAAGCACAGCATGGAGGTTGATTAAGTGCAGGTATCATTTTGGAGCAATTCCCATCAGCTGGGGACCACACAGAACATGGCGGCCATTGCTGTTTTAACGGCCCTGGAATACCGCCTGCGCGTCCTTATGGCTCATACCCATTTTGACAGAAGCTCACTGGAATCGGCCTTTATCGAAAAGCGGTATATGCGCGATCAGCTGACCGACCTGTCAGATTCGGGCATAGACGCGCTCAGCCGTTTCGTTCGGTTCAACCGGGTGGACAAGGATGTGATTGCGGGCTTTTCCACAACTATTCTGAAAAACAAGCTGGACCTCCTTTTTGGAACCCGTAACACAAACCGGGAGATTTTTTTCAGCAATCTGAAACCTGTGATCGGTACGATTGTGCAATCGGCGTCTGCGGGTTATGACCTGGTTCTGATAGATACCGCACCGGGAAACAACGATATTTCCGCGAAGATATTGGAGCAATCGGATTTGATTATCGTGAACCTAAGTCAGAACATACACATTTTGGAGGATTTTCTGGGGGGGAGCATGGATTACAGGGACAAGATGATGATTTTACTTGGAAAGTATGATGCCAATTCCCGCTTCAATTTAAAGGCCATCCGTAAAAAAGCCGGAAACATTCCGGTTCTGGCCGTACCGTATGACATTAGCTTTGCTGATGCCTGCGCCGAAAGCCGGGTGGTTGATTTTTTCATGAAAAACCTGACCGTGGAAAGGGACGATCCGCATTTTCCTTTCATGATGGGGGTTCGGGAGGCTGCAGAAGCCATCCTTGCGCGGCTTGGTTTTGAAACGGAAACAAAAAGAGGACAGGCAGGTATTGCCCATGAATGAGTTTATAATAGCTATGATTCTTGTTTGTGTTTTTGGTTTTTGCGTGTTGTATTACAGGATGAACCGCATTCAACCCGAACCCGCCGAACCTGACGATGACCGATACACCATCCCAGCCATCCTTCTTTTTGTTCGGGAAGCCTTTAATGACATCCTTAAAACAAACCTGTATGAGATGAATATCACACGGGAGGAATTCGACAAGCGGGTTCACAACAGAAATCAGCTGCGTAAAGCGTTGAAAACCTGCACCTATGGCGATATGAACGCCAAAAATTATATTCGGGATTTTATCAAGGATATCCTGGTGAAAAGGTACAACATCAGCGAAGGAAATATCCATCGCATTATCAGCTTCGACAACCCTGACAAGCTGACCGTGCAGGATAAATTTGAAATCCTGTTGTACCATTCCAAAAAGCTGCACGGATACAGGGCACTGGAGGCCATGATCATTGAAAACCATCTGGACAGGCCTGTGATGGTGGCTGACGGGGTGTCCTTCAAGGTAACCGCAGACGATATTGAACGCATTTTTACCCAAAAGCAGTACTTGTATTGCTTTGAAGACAAGCTGAACATCATAGCCCAAAGGGTGTATCAGCTGTACAAGGGCTATGGCGTCATCGATGAGATACGGGATATGCGCATAGACGGCGTTTCAGGCGGAGTATCCGGTATTCCGTCCACCTTCCACGAAGAGGTGGATCTGTCAGTGGGCATTTCCATTGTGTCATCCCTTCCATCCAGCTATGACTCCATTTGGGTGTTTTTCAAGGGAAAAACCATCCATCTTTCATTTTTAAGCTTTGGCAATGAATCGGAACTGATTCGTGTGTGCAAAAACATTTATCGGTACAACTATCCCGGGCAGTTAAGCGAAAGCAATGGCTATAAGGTGAATGAGATGAAGGATGGCAGCCGCGTGGTGGTTGTCAGGCCCCCATTTGCAGAGTCCTGGGCTTTCTTTGTAAGAAAGTTTGATTCCATCGAAAAAGCAGAGGTCCAGGAGCTCATCATCGACAAGGGGAAGGAAATTCCCATCGAGCTGATCAAGTGGCTGGTGAAAGGATGTCGCGTCACTGCCGTCACCGGATCACAGGGAACAGGAAAAACCACGCTCTTAATGGCGATCATCAAATACATCAGTCCGGCCTTTACCCTGAGGATTCAAGAGCTGGCCTTTGAGCTGCACCTTCGGAAAATCTACCCCGAGCGAAACATATTAACCTTCCGGGAAACCCCCACCATTTCCGGCCAGGAGGGGCTGGATTTGCAAAAGAAGACCGACGGAACCGTGAACATCCTCGGGGAGGTTGCAACAGCGCCTGTCAGCGCATGGATGCTCCAAATGGCTCAGGTGGCAAGCCTGTTTACACTATTTACGCACCATGCGAAAACCACTGAAAATCTGGTGAAAGCGCTTAGGAACAACCTGCTGCAAACCGGGGCATTCAGCAATGAGAAAATAGCGGAACAGCAGGTTGCCGATGTGATCAATTTCGACATCCACCTCACAAAGGATATCACCGGGCATCGGTATATCGAAAGAATTACCGAGATCCTGCCGGTTGAAAGCGTCGGTTATCCCAATCTGACCGCTTCAGGCGGCGAAGCATTGAATACAGAATTCTTAACTACAGCCCGGGAATTTTTTGTCCGTATGACCGACCGCAAGATCTTTGAAACCAGAGATATCGTGGTTTGGGAAAATGGTGGTTATAAGGGCGTGGAAAGACTGAGTGAAGGGCAAATCGCATCGATTGAACAAAACCTTACATCGGATGAACGGGAGGAATTTCAGGCGTTTCTGAATCAATGTTTTCCTTCAGGCGGAACACCGTATACTGGGATAGTTTTTTCCTCCACTCAAACCAAGTCAGATGAGAACTCTTCTTCTTCAGGGGTGCCAGCAATCCACGAGAACCTTTCTTCTTCAGTGCAGCCATATACCGACGATAACCCTTTACTCCGTCACAGCAATCAGCTTTTTGGAGGTAACGCAGTATGAATGAAACAACGGTTCGCTTGCTCATCCTGCTGCTGCTCCTGCTTGCTGTGGTGATCATCACTGCGGTTGCGGCCTATATTCTGCTATCAAAGCAAATTCGCAAGACGAACCTGAAGGTGGAGTGGAAATCCGGAAAGGATACGCTTTACTCCTTATATGTCCTGGCTCAAAAATTTCCTCCGCTGAAAAAATACATGCAAAAGATCAGAAAACGAATAGAGCTTCTGAATCTGTCCGATGACTGGACCATCAGCAGAAAAACCATGAGGTTCACGTTAATATCACTGGGAATCACCCTTATGGTTTTGGTCTTCCTGCTGCTGTGTAGCGGCAGCATCTATTTTATGTGCATATCCTTTATGACGGTCATCATGATGCACAGCCAGATCATCCGGTTACTAACGGACAGAATGGACAACAAGCTGCTCAAACAGTTTGAAAGCTTTCTTAGCAATGTCAGGCACCATTATCACGAACATGGAATGGTTGATGAGGCCGTGTACGACAGCATTACCGAATGCGGCTATGAGATTTCGCAGCACGCTGGACGCATATACGAAGTGCTAACCTCCAGCGACATGGATGATGCGGTTTCGCAATACAATGAAACCGCCCCGAATAAGTTCATGAAAACTTTTATCGCCATGTGCTATCTGGTTCAGCGTTTCGGTGACAAGGTTATGGACAATAAGTCGGTTTTTCTGAACAATCTGAATTACCTGAAGCAGGAGATCAACATGGAGCTGCTGCGCCGGGAGAAGCTGGGTTATCTGTTTCAAAGCCTTTCTGTAATTTCCGTTTTTCCAATCTTCACCTTGCACCCGCTGGAAAACTGGGCGATATCAAACATTCCGGAGTTGACAGAGTATTACCGCGGGGCTTATGGCTTCCTTGCGACGGTTGCACTGTTTGGACTGGTGTTCGCGGCATATCAGCTGATCGGGCGGCTTCAGAGCAATGTCAGGTATACGCCGCTGAATACAAAGCTGATTGAATGGCTGTTGAAATTCTCTTTGTTCAGAACCTTTATTGAAGGCATGGTTCAAAAGAATTACACACGGGCGCTTAAATTTGACAGCCTGCTGAAAAGAACCGGTGCAAAGACCGGTGTGAATGCGTTTCTGGCTCAAAAGGCCCTGTATGCAATAATAAGCTTCCTGCTCACAATCGTCATCTGTTTAAACGTTCATGCCATTATACGGCGAAACCTGCTCACAACATCAAATAACCTTTGGATGGCGCAGTTCAATGGCCAGATCTCGGAAGATGCTGAAATGCGGATCATTGAAAGCGACAGAAAATTCATTCTTCATTTCCGAGGTCGGAACACTGCATTTTCACAGATTGAAAAAGCGCTGCGAGATTCGGGGGAGTACACCGATCCCCGGCAATCAGGCATCGCGGCGAAACGCATTACAAACAAGCTTGAAATCTATAACGCGCAGACCTTTAAATGGTGGGAGTTGCTGCTCGCAATCCTCGCGGCCATTACCGCCTGGCAGGTTCCATGGTGGATGCTCCTTTTCAGGGAGCGTATCCAGAGGATGAACATGGAAGATGAGGTGATGCAGTTCCACACGATCATCCTGATGCTGATCCACATCGAGAGGATTCATGTGGAAGATATTCTGAACTGGATGGAACAGTTCTCAGATATCTTTAAAAGCTCCATTGCCAAATGCATCAACAATTATGAATATGGTGACAGGCAAGCTCTGGAGCAGCTTGCGCTGGATGAGCCCTATGTGCCCTTTGTCAGAATTATTGAGAACCTGCAGTCAGCTGCGGACAAAATCACCATCGAACACGCCTTCGATGAACTAAAAACTGAGCGCGAATATTATCAGGAAAAAAGAAAACAGGACAATGAAATTTTGGTGAACAAAAAAGGGTTATGGGGAAAATTTATCGCGTTCATCCCCCTGGGCGCAACGATATTTTTATATCTGCTGCTACCCTTCATTCTGGTCAGTACTACGCAGCTGATGGATTTTTCAGACGAGATCAGCAGAGTTTTTTAGGTATTCATCAAATGCTCTTCAGATCCTGCCCAGTCATTTTCAGCGACCGCGGCAGGAAAGCTATGGGAATATTTGAAAGCACCCTTGCCAGGACACTTTCAGCGACAAGCGTTTTGACACAATTCCCACAGCGTCATTGAATGGTTTAGAATCCGTGCCTTTTTATTTAAAAGGTTTATTGATTATAGGAAGGGAGAAAACAAACATGGAAAATTCACTAAAGGCTATTTTAATCGGTGCGGGGGTTGTGATCACCCTCATTGTGGTATCTATCGGCTTTTTGCTGATGCGATCAGGTCAGAGCACGGCACAGAGTGCCATTGGCAAATTGGATCAGATCAATGCTGAAATGTCGGAATCCCAGTATACCATGTACGACGGCATAGAGAACGGAGGCAGCGAGGTTGTGAACGTACTGAACAAATTCAAGGATGAGTACATCGGAATTCAGGTAAGGACCAAAAAGGTTCCGGCAGGAACCTGGTATATTCATGATGTTTCGATTAACAGCAATATTGGCACAGTGGGCGCAAAATCCACCAATATCGTTTCAAATACCATGGATCAGGCGCATCAGGAGTACATTAATCCAAACGGAAAATTCCTGGGATCCCTGGTGAGAGATGAAAATGGCACTGTGGTCGCGTTGGTATTTACGCAGAAATGATATATCGGAAGAATAACCTGGAAGCTTGGTTTTCAAGTCATGGGGAACCACATATGCATAGAAGCTGTAGTTTGAAGCTCAACTTTAAGCAAAGATGGTTTTCTGTCATCCATGCACATCAATGCATTTAAAATGCAGGCAATTGTGCACGGATGAATCGAATATTTAATATGGGTGGTAAGAACAATGGATGAAAATGTTTCTAAAATAGTTGCCTGCGTTTCGGTAGTTTTTTTGGTTGTTGCCGCAATCTCTCTGTTTTTTATTATATACCGGGACAGTACCGATACCATAAGCCTTATCAATCGTGGAATCAATGACCGGGGGGCTGTATTCGAGTCATCCGGTCAAAAAGTACAAAACACGGATGTAAAGGGATGTGAAATTGTCGGTACCATCAAGAACGGTTTGGAAACAGATATTATCATTGATTATGTTTATGTCTCATGCTCAGATGATACCAATGCCTTTGATTTCAGCACAATCGACAAAACAGCCTGGTATTCGGTGCGATACCTGTTTAACCCCACGGGAGAGGTAACATCGGTTCAATATGTAAAAAGATAGGCAGTGAATGAAATGTCCGAAACGCTCAGTAAGGTTTTTGCGTTAATATTGGCTGTACTGCTGTTATATGTCTTTCCTGTTGAGAACATGCTTACAAGGCAGGATGACATTACCAGAGTGTTCGTTCTGAACGAGACGGCTCAGTTTGTTGATTCAGTCCGTAATCTTGGTTATATAACCCCTGTAATGTACCGTCAGTTCTCAGAGGTTTTATCCACAACCGGCAATCTGTATGCCATTACAATGGAGCATAGACATGGTAGAATTGATCCCATCTATACAGATCCTGTTGACATTACGTCCTTTCAACATGACTACAACTATTATTATAAAGCCAACTATACGGATGAAATTCTGAATAAGCTGTTTCCCGTCACGAATCCGCCTCCTGCAGATACCAATTACTATCTTTCAAAGGGAGACTTGTTTTCAGTTCAGGTAACCAATCAGAACAAGACCATAGCGACACGGGTTCAGGAGCTTCTTCTGATGTCCGATTTGCCTGCTAAAAAAATCATTGTAAATTATGGGGGAATGGTACGGGATGAAAGTCACTGACATCTCCATTTTGTTTGTGATCATCATATTGCCCTTTATCCAGATACTTCGCATTCAAGCCGACAACCTGCAAAACACTGCTTATAAAAACATGGTTATCGACAGATATCTGGATGCGGCGGTTGAAGATGCGACCGAAGCCATGGTTGAACGCGGCACCTACAGTAAGGCCGGCATATCGCGGGATAAGGCTTTGGCTGCATTTTGCAATACCCTCTATGCAAATTTCAATGTGATGGGTAATGAAGCAGATCAAAACTACTTGATGCTGTACATTCCAGTCATCGTATTGGTTGATTACGACGGTTACTGGGTGTGTTCAATGGAAGAATATATAAACAGCGAGGGCCAAAAAGAGGAAAAGATGGTATGGAAGCCGAAAAAGACATATGGTTATGAAAATAACGGCTATGTGTATCTTTTTACGCTGGATTCGCAGGTTAAGGTTCTGGACACATCCGCAAATCGCTTCTATGAAGGAACACAGCAGGAGTTAAAGACAGATGTGCCGGATGAGATCATTCAGCAGGACGAATTGTTTGATGCGGTCAGAAAGCGGACTGTCATGGAAGCCATAAAGCGGGATGTCAATGATGCGATCAATGCTCATAATACATTTGCAAAAAGGTATGGAATCACTTACCAGTTCAGTCCGCCCTCAATTTCAGATGGCGATTGGTATAGGAATATCGAGGATATTGGGTTTCTGGCGTTTTTTCAAGGGATTCCAACCGGCCTGCAGGGGATGAGATATAACAGCTTTGCACTGGGTGCGGCCAGAATTGTCCGAAAAGAGCATTACTATATTCAACAGGATGCAAATGGCCTGTTTTATTATCATCGCGAAACCTGCAGTAACCTCGCCCATAAGGATGAGGTGTTCGACTCCCGCGAGGGATGCGCACAAAATGGCGCATTCCCATGCCACACCTGCGCCCCCTGATTTACACCGGGGACAGGTTCCGGTGTAAATACAGGCCAGAAGGGACAACCATAGGGGACAGGTACCTTGGCTAAATAAACATACGCATAACTGGATGCGCAACCAGAGGGGCAGGTTCCTTGGCACAAATAAGCCTACACATAATCAGAGGGACAAGTTCCTTGGCCAAATTTAACCAGATGGACAAGTTCTCTGGCTGGATTAGAATAACACGGGCATAAACCTTTGGCACATATGAGAAAATCTCTATACCATAACCATATGGGACAGGTACCTTGGTTAAATAAACATACGCATAACCGGATGTGCAACCAGAGGGGCAGGTTCCTTGGCACAAATAAACCTACACATAAGCAGAGAAACAAGTTCCTTGGTCTAATTTAGCCAGAGGGACAAGTTCTCTGGCTGGATTAGAATAACACGGGCATAAACCTTTGGCACACATGAGAAAATCTCCACAACATGGGGGTAAAGCTATGGGGACAGGTTACTTGACACAAATAAACCTACAAACGCTGCCATAAGACAAGAGAGACAAGCAGTGTTAAGCATATTTCATTTAATTTTATTGGCGACTGGAGGAAAGAAAAATGAAAAGAAGAATGAGAACGATTGCAAAGGTTATGGTTTTTATGTTGCTTTTCATGATGAACACCGCTTCAGGTGCTGCTGAGACAGCTAAATTTCCGGATGTGCCTGATACCGCATGGTATATGGATGACTTGCAATATATCTTGAAGGATACAAGAAAGATTTTTTCTGGTTATCCGGATGGGTCTTTTAAGCCCAATGATACATTGACGGTAGATATGTTTATTAAACTGATCGTCACCGTGATGGGACATCAGGTGGAAAACGGCAAGGAATACTGGGCTTCAACCTATATCGAGAAGGCAATGGAAGAAGGATATATTGTTGAACACGCGTATAACAATATGAACGAATTGAGTTTCGATACTAATGATAAGAATGATCCATACCAAGGGTATAAAAAACCCATTACCA
>JAAYJG010000300.1 GCA_012523055.1 Ruminiclostridium sp.
ATCTCACGATAACCAAACTGATGGCAAATCTCCCTGAATTTCTCTTCGACAAAATACCACTTGTAGATTTCCTCCGGTAAAATGTCTCTCGTGCCCTTGGGTGCTTGTGTTAGCATTTCGCATCCCTCCCGATAATGATGTTCACTGTTGTTCATTTCGTGAACAACCCTTTAGCTGTTTAAGCAAAACTCCTGATGATCCTTATTATGTCCTCTTTATAGTTTCATTGCACAATTGCAGTAAAGATACTAGTATTATTTGTTCAGGCATCAAAAAAGCCTCGCGTCCACAATGAAGGGACGAGAGGCATTCCCGCGGTACCACCCTAATAGAAGAAACTCTTCCGCTCTTTGCCCTTAACGCGGCTGCATACGAATGCGGACTACTAAAATTTCATCCGATCAGCTCCAGGTCGTCCTTCACCGTTTTTGTCATTCCAAAAGCACTCTCAGTCACGACGCTTTCTCCCTGTGGGCAATCACGGTTACTCTTTCCTTTCATTGCCTTTTTGTTGATGATTTGTATTTGATTATAATGAAATTACATCCGCTTGTCAATGGGGTGTTTGGGTGAGATATCGCACCTCCGTAGTTGCCCTGCAGTTTAGGCTTGCACCCAAAACACTGTGGAAAGTTGAGTTAATTACTATATTTCTCGAAGGTTCTGACGACTATCACGACGGCTTGCTCCCGTGTGGTGGTTCCCTGGGGAACGAAATCACCCTTGATATTTGTCATTAGGCCATTCTTGCTCATAAATTTAACAGACGGCAGCGCCCATCCAGATACAAGGCTTTCATCGGGATAAGCCTTCACACCATCGGTGCTGAAGTCTGCATCCGGCTTCATCGCCTTTACCGCACGGTGCATCATTGCGGCAATCTGTTCACGGGTGATCAATAGGTTGGGAGCAAATTCCCCACCGCCAACACCGTTGACGATTTTCAGTGTATAGGCCTTGTAAATTTCAGGATTCGAAGTGTCACTGAAAGCACTGGTATCCTGATAGGTGGCCTTTTCTCCGGTAACCTTCTCATAAAGGCGAACGACGACCTCACTGAATTCTTCACGGGTAATCGGCCCCTGCATATTATCCCTGATCTTATCGGTAATAAAGTCATATTCCGAAGCCTTGTTCAATTCACTGATAGCCCAGGAGCTTGCGTTTTTATATTGGTAAACGGGTGTGCCAAGACTTATGATCTCAGAGAAGGGTGATACAATACTTTTTTCAAATGCATTACTTTTAAAGAAAACCCGGAAGGAATATTCTTTTGCTTCGATGTTGACTTCTCCAAAACCTTTAGTATCTATAGGATCAACCTCTCCGCTGTCCTTTAATAACCCACTGCCTGCTGTAACCAAATTGCCTCCGCCTTCGGAAGCCCATTTCCCATCTCCAGCCTTCCAGTCAATCACCGGCCAAACCTTCACCATACGATCCATGTTCGTAACGCTTTCGGGAATATCCCAGGATAATGAGAAATACGGAATACCGGAATTGTCCATCAGCAATTCCGCTTTAGGGTTTAAAGGAGCCTCCAGGGTATCCGGCAGAACCACCTCTATGTTCTTCCCCACCGATACGATTTCTGAGAAGGGAGACACGACATGGTTATATTTCTTGTCAGCATAATACTGATAAATGTATCGAACCCGGAAGGAGTATGTATTTTCTTTAAAATTGAACCTGACACTTCTGGATATTCCCATGGATGTATAAGGAACTTCTGCCTGTACAACATTGTTCACATTATGCTGTGAACTATCCATATCAAGCATTGTTCTGCTTCTTGTAATCGGGTCGGAGCTCGAACCCCAGGTTTCTCCTTCGGTACACCATGGTCCGTCGTTGATTTTATAATCAATCTCCGCAAAAACTTTGACTTTCCCGGATTTATCATCCCTGTATAATTTCGTTATGCTTTCAGGTTCGGTCCAGCGAACAGTGATAAAGTCAGTTGGCAGAGCATTGATATACTGCGGAACCTCCAAAGAATCCGGTACGGTTGCAGCATTGGCAGAAAGCGGAACTAATACTAGTAGACAAAGTAACAACAGGATGAATTTTTTGTTCATGGCTTTTCTCCTCACATTACTTTTCACTTACAAGATTGCTAAATCATTCTTATGACCGCCATATTATGGTGTTATGTACATTTATTTAACAATATTCCCCAGTAACTTAATTGTCAATAGAAGTAAATTACTTATTTATGTGTTCCGATTCCACTCCAGTATGAAATGCTTTATTTTGTGTTATACCCCTCTCGCTATTCGGCGATTTCGGAACGATCACCCTTCCGACAAACGTTTACGGTGCACATGAAAATGGCTCAAAGCACTTGGATAAAAAGTGTTTTGGGCCATTTCCGACGGTATAGGACGTAAAATTACTGTTAATTTTCTTTCGCCGCGGAATTCCCCAGCAGGCTTTTACGATATTTTTCACTTTCCCAGTTCCGGATAAAGTCGGTTTCCTTGTCGCTCATGGTCTTTATGGACAGATTGTATTTCCGGATGCTTTCCACCACATAAACGAACCCCAGAAGTGTTTCCTCCATGGTGAGCGCTTCCTTTTCATTGGTCCTATACAGTATTTCACCATTGACCGTATTAATATTCAGCTTTTGGCCGGATCCATTGACCGCTATATTTCCATTGAGGTAAACCAGTTGATCCGGATATAAAGCTGTATTTTCGAAGAAAGAAAGCGTGATGTCGCTCCCCTTGAAGTAATCGATCAGGTATTGGGTTTTGCTTTTGAAGGCGCCGTCCCCTGCTGATTCTATCTTAATCACCGGGAAGGGTTCATCCATGTGAAAATACTGCCGAATTGTGCGGATCACATCCTCATGCAGCGAAATAGCCGCATCAGCAGTATCGGCTGTTACCACAAGCCCGTGATTTTCCATAAAAATCACCTGTGGGAATTTTCCCGTCTGCTGTTTGTACTCTGAAATTTTCTGCTGCATCGAAAGCGTCAGCATAAAGCCAGGGTTGATGTAGGGAATCCAGACAAAGCCGTATTCCTTGACTGAAAAAATCGAATCCGCGAGCTCCTGTCCGTTTTTGCTGCAGCAAATCATGTTGGAATATACTGGGTGTGTATGTATTACGTGCTTTAACAATATAGAATGAAAACCCGCTTCCACCGAAGGACGCAAAGGCTTCAGCCCTTCCATCGGGATGACGCTGGCTCGGACAAACTCGCCGCTTTCCTTTTCAAAATCTCGGTTTTCCGATAAATCAGCCTGTTGATGGTATTGACGGATTTTTTGATAATCCACCACCACATAGCCCTCGTTGGGGGTGATCTCCTTGAGCTTGAAGCCCGAAGCCTTTACAGCCATTTTAGTGTCATCAAGCTTGACGGAGGTATTGCCGCCGCCGCCCTGCACCAGATCGGGGCTGTTGCCCACCGCCTGTGAAATTTTCTCAAGATCTTTTAATTGTTCCAAAAACATCGCGTTCCTCACTTTCTGTCACTCAGAACGGTGTTTTCATAATTTTTTATTTCATCCAGCCAGGCTGCTCCCACAGGTACATTGTTTTCCTGGCAGTAGCGGTTCCAGACAGCTGCAAAGGGCAGACCCTTGAACTCATCCATGAGTGCAAGACGGTTTCCGAGGTTACCGCTGTTCTCGGCTTCAGCCAGCAGGTGGGTAGGCTCGAGCATAGCGTATAGAATGGACTTTAGTGCAGCCCTGGTACCTGTAACCCAAGCGGTAATCCGGTTAATGGATGCATCAAAGAAATCCAGTGCGATATGAACCCTGCCAAAGGCGTTACTGCGTTTGATTTCATGCATGATCGCAAGGGTGTCATCATTGAACAGCACCACATGGTCGCTGTCCCAGCGCACACCACGGCTGACATGCAAAAGCAGCTGCTCCTTATAGGATAAAATGGAAGAAATTTTATCATAAATGTTTTCCATGGGATGGAAATGGCCGGCGTCCAGGCACAGAATCACCTTTGGGTTGCTGAACACATAGCCCATATAAAACTCGTGGGAGCCTACAACATAGCTTTCACTGCCAATGCCGAAAAGCTTGGATTCCACCGCATCAACCAGGTATTCCGGGTTGAATTCCGCTGTCAGAACCTCATCGAGCGCTTCTTTCAGAATGCGGCGTTTTGTATGCCTGTCGGCCGGGATGTCCTTGGAGCCGTCGGGAATCCAGATATTGTTCACACAGGGGGTATTCAATTGCTCACCCATTTTAGCGGCAATTTCACGGCAGCGTTTGCCATGTTCAATCCAGTATTTGCGAATTCCGCTATCCGGGCTTGCCAGGGTATATCCGGTATCTGCCTGGGGATGAGAAAAATAGGTGGGGTTGAAATCCAGGCCAATTCCTTTTTCCCCGGCCCAGGCCACCCAGTTTTGGAAATGTTCTATGGTCAGAGCATCTCTGCCCACCGGTTTGCCATCCGTTTCAGCGTAGATCGCATGGAGATTCACCTTGTGTTTGCCCGGGATCAGGCTTAAAGCCTTGTTCAAATCCTGACGAAGCTCTGCGCCGTTGCGTGCCCTTCCGGGGTAATTTCCCGTTGCCATGATGCCGCCACCGGACAACCCCGCTGAGGATTCAAAGCCCGCTACATCATCACCCTGCCAGCAATGCAGGGATATCCGGACCTTTTTGATTTCCTCCATCACTTTTTCCGTATCAACACCATATTGCGCGTATACCTCTTTTGCCGCATCGTATGCCTTGTTCACCTTATCTCTATTAAAAACGAACATGAAAAACCCTCCTACCCCATTCATTTGTGGTTTCACTTCAAATGCATATGGCTCCATTGTAAACAATTTAACTGTTCTTTTCAATCATTCTTTTTGTTTATTTCAATGCTCTGTTTTGTAAGATTGAACATATTCCTGTTCGTTTCATTGTTAAGAGCTTGCTCGGCCATGTAGGAGCTTCTGACCAACGGCCCGGAAGCAACATGGAGAAAACCCATTTCACAGGCTTTTATCCGGTAAAAATCAAACTGATCCGGGTGGATGTATTCCACTACGGCGTGGTGCCTGGCGGAAGGCGCCAGATATTGCCCGATGGTTAGGAAATCACATTTGACCTTCCTTAAATCAGATAAAACCTGCAGCACTTCCTGGGGTTTTTCCCCCAGCCCCACCATTATGCCGGATTTTGTATAAATCGAGGTATCCATTTCCTTTACACGGCCAATGAGTTCCAGGGATCGGTGGTAACTGGCTTGTGGTCTCACTTCGGAATAAAGCTCAGGAACGGTTTCAACATTGTGGTTGATGATCTGAGGGTGTGCTTCAACGACTTTTCGAAGTGCCTGAGCGTCTCCCTGGAAATCGGGAATTAAAACTTCGATGGTCACCTGAGGTGATTGGCCGCGGATAGCGCTCACGACGCAGGCGAAATGGTTTGCGCCACCGTCGGGTAAATCATCACGGGTAACCGAGGTGATCACCGCATGCTTCAAGCCCAAGGCATTTACGGCCTGTGCCACATGCTCCGGCTCGTTCTGATCCACCGGCTGTGATTTCCCTTTGGTTACATTACAAAAAGTACAGCCTCGGGTGCAGACACTTCCCAGTATCATGAATGTGGCGGTTTTCCGCCCGAAGCATTCCCCGCGGTTTGGGCACGCTGCTTCGTCGCAGACCGTATTGAGATGGAACTTATCCAATAATTCCTTTACATATTCATAACCGGCTGTGGAATGGGCCTTTACCCGAAGCCATTGCGGTTTTGGTACTCTGTTCATTGTTCAGCCTCTTTTCATAATGATTTCTTTGAATCTGTAAACAAGTTTAAGTAAATAACTCAACTTTCCCACTTAAAAAGTGAGCTTGAACCTTGATAAATTAATACAAATCTGTTATATAATATATAAAAGTTCCGTCTACTGTGGTATAATAGAAATAGCTACAAATCCACTAATACCAACGGAAAGAAGGAACTTTTATGAATTCTA
>JAAYJG010000301.1 GCA_012523055.1 Ruminiclostridium sp.
CTGAAGGGGCTGGTCGCAAGCTTCGCTTGCTGCTCGCCCATGCAGCCTGGCATTTGATAAAATGCTCGCGGACCGTTCATAATTATCAGAGATAATTATGAACTAGTTGCACACAAAACGCGCAAGTAACACACAAAAACATAGATGTTTTTGCGTGTAGAAGGCTCTTTCAGCACCCGCGTTTTGGCGCACAATTCGCGCAAGTGCTCATTGAATATTAAGACTATTATATACAAAATACATTCGAAACGCAATAAAGACCTTATAAAATGCACTCTTCAGTTTTATATAATCTATATAAATATACATTCGGTAATTACCTGAGACCAAAGGTTTACTGGAACAAATCAGTGAATTGGGAATTTCAGGGACATGCCCGACAAGTGTATCTACTGGAACGATCGTTGATCCCGACACTGAACCTGTACTTAACTCATAAACAAAAACAGACAGAGAGGTGGCTCCCTGTCTGTAACTAAAATATGGCCTGTTGAATTAATTCACCTTAGCCGATCAACAGAATTTTCTGCCCTGCAGCCGGTTCAATCTCCTCGGGCATCCCATTGTCATTCAGAATTTTTTGAACAGGAACCCGATATCTTTTGGCAATGTTCCAAAGGTTCTCTCCCTGTTGTGCGTAATAGATAAGCAGCGGCGGGTTCTCTTTCTTTTCTGTGGGTTTTATTCCCTTTACACCTGTAATAACATTAATCTGCTGTTTCTTAGATATATGAACCGTAACGATGATTTGAGACTTCACAGCCAACTCTGTATCCGAGATAATCTCATAGCTGTTTTGCCCGGGTGATAGCGTGACATTGCTTTCATAAGCGGCCTCGGGCTCAGACAGCGTCAACCTGTGGGTGAAAGGAATTTCGCGGTTGTCACCTCTTAAAACCCTCATATCCATCCCTGTCGCATACAACACACAGATATCCAGGCAGCCGTTAATCTCAATGGCTCCGGCTTGATTACCGGCTGAAAGAAGCCGTGGTTTTGCTATCAGGCTGACAACCTCTTCCAGGGTGTCCCCTTCGGTATCCATCGGCAGATTTCCGTTCACCTGAATATTTTCCCGGATGTCGTTTTCTTCAATGCCCACCGTCACCGGCTTCTTTTCCAGCTCAAAGTCATAATCAAGGCAATATGCGTCCCTTACCAGATGAACATTATCCCTCGAGTACAGGGAATAATCCACTCCTATCTCGGCATCCATTTTAACCTTCGTCAAAAGGCCGTCCATATCTTCATCGGGCCTCATGTTGACAGACTTTACCACCGCATTGACAGAGGCATTATCGTAACGATAGTTCTCCACATCAAGGTTTTGGGAGACGGGAATTTCCATATGGATGTTCTCCATACGGCTGTTGTCATTTTCAGCGCGATACAGGTAATCCACCTCCAGCGTTCCTTCCAGGTTCATGTTATCGTTCACCTTAACATCTTTTATTGCCGCATGGTTCAATAAAATTTCTCCCATTGCAGGCTTCCCATCCGGAAGGTCCATTGTTTCGCCGATATTTACGGTTCTTTCACCCATATCCTCCAGCATGGCGATTTGCTGCTGATCGGCCTTTTGATAAACATTGTCGCCCTGCACCATTTCGCCTGCTTCAACGCTCTTTCCGGCCAGGTATTTCACATTCAGCCTGATCACCGACTTTGCGCTCAGCTTCCTGCCATTGACTACATCGACGTTGGAATGTTCAACACTGCTTTGTACAAGGGTATGGATATCTTCCTCCCGGGCCGGGTAATTGCAGGAGATGGACCAGGGGGCTTTTGCATTGATGGCTTCCAGGCTCTGTTCCTGGTTGTCGGCCCGATAGATCACCTGATAACAGATCTCTCCACCTATTTCCATCACCTTTCCTGTCTTTTCTCTGGTTTTTACGTTAACATCCGCATCCACCACAAGAACATCCAGGACATCTGGCTTGCTGTCGGGCACTATCATTCCGGTTTCCATCAGCTCTTCCTTTTGCTGCTCGTCAATGGTTTGAAAAACATGAATGGGTTTCTTTATCAATTCAACTGCCATACGAATCCCCCTCAAGGTAAATTACATTTTTGTAATATATATATGGATGTTGTCCGCGCATTATGACTGGTGTCGGAAATACTTTTCGGATTTCCACTCCAAGCCTTAAGAATAACTTAAAATACTCTCCTGATTAGTTTATTCATCGCTATTTAAAGATATGTTTATTTTACGCAGCGCAGCGACCTCATCCTAAGCGTGGCGAAGGATCCTTCCAGGAGTATTGCTAAGATCCTTCACTTCATTCAACAGGCTGCGCCTGCTTGCATCTGTATGGTAATACCTTCCATAATAAAATGAATCTTTACCATAATCCGACTTATGCGATATAGTATACGTATAAAGAGTGAAGTTGTTCAACGAAGCAAAGAACGTTTTTTTGAAGAAAAATGCGTTATGGGCTTTGATGGGAGTCACATGAATTTATTTGAAACCGGCACTATGTTAAATTACTCAACTTTCCCACTTAAAAAGTGGGCTTGAACCTTGATAAATTAATACAAATCTGTTATATAATATATAAAAGTTCCGTCTACTGTGGTATAATAGAAATAGCTACAAATCCACTAATACCAACGGAAAGAAGGAACTTTTATGAATTCTA
>JAAYJG010000302.1 GCA_012523055.1 Ruminiclostridium sp.
AGCCATTTTCATATACCTCCTCAATTTTTTTGGATTAAATACTTCTTGACACTTCGCTCCAATAAAAATTAAAGAGGCTGGGTTCAGGGAAATATCTTAATCCAATGCGCTATATTAAATGACTTTAACAAGATCAATATATCATGAGAAAAATAAAAAAACAAGTAGTATTTGAAAAAATTACCCAGCCTCATGAAAGGCCGATTTTCAGCTGATATCGAGCCGTTTTTCGCGCTAACGGAACATCAAAAATGTGAGCCAAGGATTGTTTTCAAATCCTGCTGCGCGGTGCTGATGGGGTTGAGATTGAATTTCTCCACCAGCACCTTCAGTACATTCGATGAGAAGAAGGCCGGCAGCGAAGGGCCAATATAGATGTTTTTCAGCCCCAAAGCCAGCAATGTCAGCAAAATGCAAACAGCTTTCTGCTCGTACCAGGAAAGCACCAGGGTTAAAGGCAGGTCGTTGACACCGCAGCCGAATGCGTTGGCCAGCGCTACTGCAACCTGAATTGCCGAATAGGCATCATTGCACTGCCCCATGTCCATAATTCTCGGAAGCCCGCCAATCGTGCCCAGATCAAGATCATTAAAGCGGAATTTCCCACAGGCAAGGGTCAAAATGATGGTATCTTTCGGAGTGCTTTCAACAAACTCGGTGTAGTAATTTCTACCGGGCTTTGCGCCATCGCAGCCGCCTACCAGGAAAAAGTGCCTGATGTCTCCTGCTTTTACCGCATCGATCACTTTATCTGCAACGCCCAGAACGGTATTGCGGGCAAAACCTGTCATCAGCTCAGAGCCGCCGTTTATACCGGTGAAGTGGGTGTTTTCAGCATATCCGCCCAACTCGACGGCCTTTTCAATCACCGGTGTAAAATCCTTCACACCTTCGGGGCTGTCGGGAATATGTTTTATACCGGGGTACCCTACAACAGCTGTGGTAAATACCCTATCGGCATAGGATGCTTTCGGAGGCATCAGGCAGTTTGTTGTAAACAGGAACACTCCCGGAATATTGCTAAACTCTTTCTGTTGGTTTTGCCAGGCTGTACCGAAATTGCCCTTCAGATGGGTATACTTCCTTAATTCCGGATAGCCATGGGCCGGAAGCATCTCTCCATGGGTGTAGATATTGATGCCCTTGCCCTCGGTTTGTTCCAGCAGCTGTTTCAAATCCATCAGGTCATGGCCCGAAACAACGATAAACGGCCCCTTTTCCACATCGGTGGTCACCTTAACCGGTACCGGATGCCCGTATGCCGAAGTGTTGGCTTCATCCAGCAGTGCCATGCACTTCAGGTTCACATTGCCAAATTCCATTAACAGATCCAGCCACTGTTCCACTGCATAATCCTCTCCAAGAGCTTTCATCCCCTTGAAGAACCAATTGGTTACCTCGGTATCTTCCCTGCCCAGCACATGAGCATGATAAGCGTAGGCTGCCATCCCTCTCATACCCAGAAGCAGAGTGGAACGAAGGGAAACGATATCGGCATCACCCTGCCAAAGCATTGCAGGATCAAGATCCTCCGCGCCGCCAAGGGATTGTTTTTCGAGGGTTACCTTAATGGTAAGCTCTTTGATTCTTGTTTCATCAAAACTGACATTGGTCACCGTGGTAAACAGGGACTGAATCATCAGCTCATTGGCTTTTTTTCCGGCTCCGGTTCCTTTTGCAGCCCTGGCCAGCCCTACCAGCGCGCAGGTTAATTCATCCTGAATGTTTGAAACAACAGCGGTTTTCCCGCATACCCCTATTTTCGTGCAGCCCTTTCCTCCAGCAGTCTGTTCACATTGAAAACAAAACATCGACATTGAGATCTCCTCCTTATTGAATTATTTCCGGGACAAAGTGCCTCACAACTTTTTATTTCCTTCGGGTGTAAACCCCCGAAGCTTCCTTCGGATCACTCATATGCAAAACATCCCGGATACCTATCATACAGCATGTCCGCCCGAAGGATAAATGAATTGTTTACGATACTGAATTATTATATTATAATGATAGAATATGGTCGGTAGCTATGGCTACATTGAGGTGATATGATTGCTGGAACAATGGTATGAGATCCTGAAGCAGTCAAAGCTGTTTGATGATATTAGCATGCAGGACATCAAAACAATGCTGGAATGCCTGGCTCCACGCATGGCTTCGTACAAAAAGGGTGAGATTGCCGCCCGGTTCGCAGAGCCGATGGAGGGGCTTGGAATTCTTGTGGAAGGGTGTCTTGCTGTACAGAAGGAAAATACAGATGGTGCACGGATGATCATACATATGCTGAAGCCCGGGGAAATGTTCGGAGAGATGGCCCTGTTCGCGGAAGACAGGATGTGGCCTGCCACGATTGCGGTGCAGGAGGATTCCACCATTCTGTTCATCCCACCGGATAAAATCGTCGGCAGGTGCTTTCAGGCCTGTAGCTTTCATCGCCAAATGACAACGAATATGCTGAAGATTGTCTCTGAAAAGGCCATTCACCTGAACAGGAAGGTTAAATTTTTATCTATCAAGGGCATGCGTGAGAAATTGTGCACATACTTTTGGGAATTATATGAAAGAAGCGGGAAAAATATTTTCCTGCTCCCGATGAACCGGACCGAGCTGGCCGATTTCTTAAATGTTTCAAGGCCTTCCATGTCGCGGGAAATGTGTCGTATGCGCGATGAAGGGTTGATTGATTTTCACCTGTCTACGATAAAGGTTCTAAATAAGGAGCAACTGGCTTCTTATGTTCAATAGAAATTTAAAACCGATGCAAACTATAGAAATACAAGATGAACACTGTTATAATGGGTTTAACAAAAAACGGACCTCCAGGGTTTACAGGACTCGTAAAAGGTAAAAACGAAGAGCCTTCTCCGTGTAATAGAGAGGGAACAGGGGGGATTTTCAATGAAGGATATTCCATTATATGAGGTAAGAAAAATTGAAACCTTAAAGGAAATGCTGGACGGCAGTGTAACGCTTTTTGCCAATGATACGGCCTTTCTGGTGAAGACTGAAGAGGGAGGGCCCTATAAACCGGTAACCTATACTCAATTTCGCGATGATGTGAACGCCCTGGGAACCGCCTTGATCGATCTTGGTTTATCTGCCGGCAGGATAGCCATCATCAGTGAAAACCGCTATGAGTGGTGCGTTACCTACCTTTCCACTGTAAACGGAACAGGAGTGGTGGTACCGCTCGACAAGGAGTTGCCTGTGAGTGAACTGAAAAGCCTGCTGCTGCGTTCGAAGGCGGATGCGGTCTTCTATTCCGCCGCGAAAGCCAGTGATGTGGAATCCATCGCCGACGAGGTTCCCAATTTAAAGTTCCGGGTATCCATGGACATAGCGGAATCAAACCAAACGGTACTGTCTTATCAGGCACT
>JAAYJG010000303.1 GCA_012523055.1 Ruminiclostridium sp.
ATGAAGCTTATTGCTTCTTGTTTAGCCATAATCAACAACCTCCCGAACGTATGTTTTCATATAAATTATACCAAACATGAGTTCGTTATACAAGAGATTACTGATTAAAAGTCATAGTCATTTTAACTTATTATTCCCCAAAACCAAATAATAAATCGCTTGGGTTTTCACAAAACTTTCTGTCATTATAGCATATTCATTTTTGCGATACAAGTGCTCTGCCAAAAATTGTTCACCTTTGATACGCCTGACAAATACTGTATCATCATTTTGTATTACACCAATATGCGCAAATTCAAGATCACTCTGACCTGTTCAATAAAAAACCCCCGGAGATTATCCGGGGGTTTCTATGATTCTGGTTTAGTATCTTTTACTTTGCACCGGTTTGTTCTTCAATGAATTTCTGTGCATCTTTGAAGTTGATTTGCCCCATCGCAGAACCGGCTTGTTCATATTTCTTATCCTTCAGAAGGTCAATCACAGTCATCAGATCTTCATTGATATCGTTGATGATATTTGCGCCTTCCTTCACCGCGCTGATATCGGCGGACTTCACGGATTTAACCAGATAATCCCTGTAGAAGTTAAGGTTATCAACATAATACATAAAGTTATGGTAGTATGTCGGGTGAACCATCTTTTTCAATTCATTCACGGCGCCTTGATCATCATCTAGGAAGGAGACGACAGCCTGAATGGAATTGGTGTCGATTCCGGCAATAACGCTTGCGATATAAGCCTTGCCATCATCTACTCCGTTTGCAAACTCAACAACATCGTTGACATACTTGGTGATCTCTTCATCCGGAATGGAATCCAATGCTTTGGTCAAAGAATCGGTTAGGTCGCCATACATTTGATAATAACCGGCAATGGAACTGCGATAATAGTCAACATTATCTTCAGGAATAACCATTGTCAGAGCACTGTACAGCTGCCTGTCGTTGATGAGTTGTTTCACTGCGCCTTCGATGTCACCACCGGAAATAACCTTGCTCAGTTTATTCAGAGAACTGGAGGCATCTTTGTAAGCGGTGTAGTACATGTCAGCGGTATTCACATATTCATTCAGCGTAGCAGCCGGAATGAAGAGTGTGAGAGCATCCTGCAAAGCCTGGTTGTATAAAACGGTTTCTACGGTTCCTTCGATGGTTCCGTCAAACTGCAGGCTGTTCAGTGCGTCGTTTACGGTTGTGTAATAGGTATCTGCCGTATCAACATACTGGGTGAGGGTAGCAGCCGGAATGAACCATGTAAGCATATCCTGAAGCTCTTGATTGTAGAGGATGCTGTCAACGGTTTCATTAATGGTTCCGCCAAGTTTTACGGTAGAAAGCGGAGCTGCCCATTCCATGATAGCGGTTTGATAGGTTTCAAAGCTCTTGGCATATTTGTTCAAATCGGGTGCCAGAGCGAACAGAACAGCACTGTTAACCAGTTCTTCATTGGCCAGCACCTGATCAACATACTTGTTGACGTTCTGGTCGGACAGCACGCCTTCAGCCAGTGCTCTGTCGATGAAGGTTGCAACCGCTTCACCGGCAGTAGCTTTCATGCTATTGATGTTGGTTTCCAGCTGATTACGATAATCTCTTGCCAAAACTTTAATGGCATCGACATCCAGCTGAACATATGCCTTGATGTTTCCGGTGCTGTACTTGATATCTTTCACGGTAAAAATCTGGGGAACTCCGAGGTCGGAATATTTTATAGAATATTTCAGCATTTCCAGAGGAATCTGCTTGGTAACGAGCCCCGGGGCCTTCTTTTTACCTAGATTGATGCTGTCAGCATAAATATTG
>JAAYJG010000304.1 GCA_012523055.1 Ruminiclostridium sp.
CGTCTGGACACCGTTCATGCTTCGGTTTTTGATAAAACCGTTGCAGAAAAGGCAGGAAAAGAGGCGTTCTTGGTGATCGATTTCTCTTCCTGTCATTATCTTTCAAGCAGCGGGATCAGGGTGTTGTTACGTACTTCCCGCGAGCTGGGATCCAAAGGGGGGAAACTGTTACTAACCGGCCTTTCCCCCGATTTGTTACAGATATTTCAAATAGCCGGACTGGATCCTGTTTTCAGTATTTTCCGGGGTGTTCAGGAGGCCGTGAACCACATTGCGCTTCTTGATAAAAAGTTTATTTACAGAAAATTCGTTGTTAATAAAACGGCATGTGAAGCGGAAATTATCACCGATAATTCAGCCAATGACCTATGTCTATGGAACGAACCGGTGCTTACAGGATACGATGCGTTGCAGATAGCTACGGGATGGGGTGCTATTGGAGAAACTTTGTTTAAAAAAGACGCAACTCAGGGTCGTTTTTTTACATTATATCATTGCACCGGTCTGGTCCCGGATGGTGCCGGAAATGCTCCGGACTTCAGGAAAGTAAGTGATCCTTCACAAGGAAGTGTTTTTGTTGACAGCGCTTATTCGGTTAAAGGAAGGCCCAGGGTCCGGATTACTGTGAATTCCCCGGACAGCATAATCCTGGGGGATCTTCTACAAGCCTGCCAATTCCCGGGGGATATCAATGCGCCTTTGTGTGCGGCCGTATGCCTTGACCGGGATCCCGAAAAACCTTCCCTGTCTGTCCTTTTTCTGGAGGATGGCCCCTGTTGGCATGGCGGATCTTTCCTGTTGCATCATATGACCCAAAAACAGCCGGGGGAAACAATGGAACAATATGTACGCAACTTATTGTCCTGGGAAAACGTGGAGGGAGTCAGGAAGGCTGATGGCAAAACATCTGTCACGAAGCCGGTATGCTGGTTGTTTTTTGCAGACAGTCGTACCGAGGCCTCCGGCTTCCTTACGCAAGTGCTGTCACAGGAAGAGTCGCTCAGCCGGGAGATGGTTTATCTGACCAGGAGACTGTATACCGATTCCAGAAGAGTGGAACTCCAAAGACTTCATGGCGGTTATTCGGCCAGCACGTTCCGGGTCCGGTCTTATGACCATCAGGGAAGGATACTCCGACCTACTGTGCTCAAGACCGGGGATCGTGCCATGATCCAAAGGGAAGCCGAGCGTTGTAAACAATACGCCATGCCATACATACTCAACAACAGTGCGATGATCCTGGGAACTGCGTATTATTGCGGGATAGGTGCATTGCGGTATAATTTTGTGGGCATTGGAGGTGAAGGAGCCGGATTGAAATGGCTTACCCATTATTTTAATCAATGGCCTGTCCGGGAGCTTGAACCATTATTTGATAAAATATTTCTTAGAATATTAAAACCATGGTACGGTCAGCCGGTCAGAGAGTTGATCTACCCTTATGCAGACCACGATCCCACCATGACGTTCTTCCCTGACCTGGTGGAACGAGCCGGCGAAACGCTGGGGATCCCTGCAGACAGGCATACGTTTCAGCTTAGCATGTCTGACAGGCAATTCATGAATCCATACCGTTTTCTCAAAGAAGAATACCCCAAAAGACGAACTCACCCCGTGGAATATTACACATCGGTTTGTCATGGCGATTTGAATATGCAGAATATTTTGCTGGATAATGAAATGAATGTATACCTGATAGACTTTTCCGAAACCCGGCCCCGTTCAGTGATCTCTGATTTTGCCCGGATGGAAGCCATCTTCATGACGGAATCCTATCCTATGGAAAACCGGGATGATTTTTTACAGGTGCTGGACCTGGTGATCGGATTTTACGAAGGACCCTGTTCCCTGGATAAAAAATTCCCGACAACCTTTTCGGGAAGGTTTCCCGAATTAATGCAACGAAATATGGCCTTAACCATGAAAATGAGGGAATATGCACTGGCATCTGCCGGCGATGACCCCACTTTTATGCCTTATGCCCTGGCATTGCTTGAATGGGTCCTGCCTATAGTCAGCTACCGCAGTGCCTCTGTCTGGCAAAAGCGTTTGTCCGCCTGTATCGCGTCTTTTCTGTGCCAGGGGCTGGCGTAATTCTACCTGGTACGGTGCCGTTTCTTCTCACGCAGTACTTCGATAAGCAGATCTGCCCTGTCGGTCTGTATCATGGTCGAACCCAGTTTTAAGTGAGCTCCATAGATGGCATAAGGATGAAAGAATGCTTTATCATCTGAAAGACCCCCGCAGAGAGAATCCCATAGTGAATTGGTCCACAACCTTGATCCCGTCTCTAAAATGGCGACCATACTTTGTTCCACTTCCGGAGTCATTTTATCCCAGACCACCTCATAAGCTAATGGTGGGTCTCCGGCCAGACATTCACTCATAAGCTTCATGGCAGAAGTTCTTCTGAAGTCGATGATTGGCATGTACATCATATTTTTTGGATAAAAGGCGTAATGTGCTGTAACATAAGATGGTGAAACGTTTCCCTTCATCAGTATATGATCAGTGGTTCCCGTTTTTTCAGCCAGTGTCTGGACCATGTGATAATAATCAAAACCCTTGTCAACATTCACTGTAACCCTGTCTTTACAATGCCTCAGCGCTTCTTCAAGAGTCGGGATCTTGTAATTGGTAACCACTCCGTGTCCTCCTTTCAGGTATAAAGACCGGATAAATTCATAGCTAACATCTGACACATAACCTTTTCCGTTGGTCGTACGGTCCAGCGTCCTGTCATGCATAAGGATTAAGACACTATCGGCCGTCAGCATTACATCTATCTCTATCATGTCGGCCCCCATACGAATAGCATTTTCGATAGCTTCAATAGAGTTTTCCGGAAAATTTCTCCAGTCTCCCCTGTGAGAGATCACTACAACATTCTTGTCGGCAGGATTGTGGATAATTTCCAGGATACGATCAACAGGTGATTGTTCTTCCTTTTGCGAACAACCCCACAACAGGGGAATGATCAGTACCAGGCCAATGATTGTTCTTTTCATAACAGTGTATAGTTATCAATAATTCGTACTGTCTTCCCATCCGGGATTCTGGCTCAGGGCTCCGTTTGTTATTACCCTTTGATCGGCGGGAATAGGCCATAAATAGTCTCTTTCTTCATTCCAGGTATAAGTGACTGCAGGCCAGGCAATAATGTATCCGTATGTTCCTTCCGACAAAATAATGTCGGATCCTATCTTCTTCTTATTGGGCAGTCTTGTGGTAGATTCGTCAAGATAGATCTCCAGGTCATTATTACCGTCAAGGTCCATGTCGTATTGACCGGGACCGGGTATGTAGCAACCATAATAGGGATTGGGCGTGTTCACAATTTGCGCCCCTTCTTTCCAGCGGAACATATCCCATTGACGGTGTCCTTCCATGACCATTTCAATGGTACGCTCCCGCCTGATTTCCAGGATAATCCCTTTGTTTTGGTTTTTGGTAACATTGGGATAGGCATTTACAAGAAACGGATCTGGTTGTGCATTTGCCTGATCCAGTGAAATGGCAGGCATCTTTGCCCGTTGACGGATCTTATTCACCGAGTTGTCCAGATCGCTTTGCGTAATGGTTCCCAGCTCGGCCTTTGCCTCGGCATAATTTAAATACACTTCCGCGGTGCGGAAGAGGGGCCAGTCTGAAGTTCCTTTGGAAGCGCCGTCGTGCGAGGCGTCGCCAACAAACTTGATGGGTTGGTATCCAGTCATGGCCAAAAGAGAGTTGGGAGAAACAGTCGTCTCGCCAGTCTGAATATATCCGGGGCTAAGTACAGTCTGTGACAAACGCGGATCCCTGTTTTGGGTTTCCTGGGTATAGAACATAGTTTCATATCCTTGAACATCTGTAAACCGACTTCCGTCGGCCATCAGGTAGTGGTTCATGAATCGGCGTGTAAAGCCTTGCTGCATATTGGTAATATTGAACTGTATCCCGTGAGAGAGAGAAAGATCTTCAAAGTTATAGAGGCGGGCCAGGATCACTTCTTCTGATTTGGCATTGTTGCTATTGAATAAGTCTCTGTAGGGTTGATTCCCCGAGTTATAAAGTGAATACCCGCTGTTATTGATGAATTCGGCTCCTGCTTCCACTACTTGTTGAAGGTATTTGTCTGCATTATCCATGCCGTGGTATTTACGGAAAGTCCCTTCGTACAAGGCAGCTCTTGTCTTAAAAGCCAGGGCGGTCCAACGGGTAACTTTGGAAACATGCCGGCTGGCAGGCAACATGGCGATGGCCCGGTCCAAATCCTCCAGAACTTTATCCATCACAAATCCTCTGTCATCACGGGGTTTGAAGAGTAATTCCTGGTTGTCTGAATCAATTACCTGGTCATACCAGGGAACATCTCCGTAACGGCGTACCATGTTGAAGTAAAAGTAAGCCCGGAAAAAGTAGGCCACACCTTCGTAATGTTCACGGACCTGATCGTTTTCACAATTAGAGGAATATTCAAGAAAGTAATTAATACGACGTAAACGGCTCCAGCTCCATCCGCTTTCATCAGCTGCGGATCGCGTTCCGGAAATGACATCACCCAGTGCGCGATCGACATTGTCGTCTGCATTTTGTCCGGCAGCTCCGTCGGCAGAATCAAATATGGTGTAAAACTGATTGGTCCACAAATCTAGTTCTGTTTCGGTTTTGAAGAACACTTCGGGAGTGACCGAATCTTCCGGAATGAGCGTAAGCTCACAACTCCACAGTAAGGAGATCAGGCTGAAAGCAAAAATTTTATAAAAAGTTTTCATGATCTAACGTGTTTTTCAGTTTAAAAAGTAATATTCAGTCCCAGTGAGAATGTCTTGGAATAAGCATATCCTGTTCCGCTGTTAGAGACATACGTTCCCGAAGTTACTGTCAGCTCGGGGTCTACAGTCCTGGTGTATTTCTTCAGGGGAGACCAGTACCACAGGTTCTCTCCGGTGAAGTAAATGCGTATTCTATCCACCTTGCCTTTAAAAGCAGGAATAGTATATCCAACGGTAAGGTTTTTAAAACGCAGGTAGGCTACGTTCTGAAGATACCTGTCGTTGACTTCACCCAGGGAACCGCCACTGTACGCTTGATATCCTCGTGGTCTGGGGAAATATGCGTTTCTGTTTTCTTCTGTCCACACATTATCTGCAAAACTTGTATGGATAAACGAAGTGGAGGGAAAGGCATAAGGGCCCCAGAAATCGAATGAGGATTGGGCCTGTGCCGGGAACCAGTTGCGTTGTCCCACACCCTGGAAGAAAGCAGAAAAGTCAATGCCTGCCCATGAAAAGTTCAAACGCATGGAATAGGCAAAACGGGGCAGTGAGTTTCCGATAATACGCAGATCACCCGGATCATCAACGGTTCCTGAACCCTGGGAGATAACACTGTCCTCATCAAGGTCCATAAATTTAACATCTCCGGCACGCAGGTAATTGCCTACAGCTCCTTTACAATTGTATACTCGCTGATTGACTGCCCGGTCATTAATAGCGGCCTGGTATTGCGCTGCTTCATAGTCGGTCTTGAAAAGGCCTGCCACCTGGTATCCCCAGATCTCTCCCAATGTCATGCCTTCGTAATAGTCTGAGATCAGTTTGTTGGGGTTGTTGAATTTGGTTATTGTAGTTTTGTAATCTCCCAAAGAAGCCTGAATTCCGTATGAAAACGGTTTTCCGGCCATAGTTCCATGGTCGTTCCAGCTTAATATGATTTCCCATCCTTTGGTTCTCAGGTTCGCACTGTTGGCGCGGGGAGTGGAAGCCCCGTATACCGCCGGGAGTGTCAACGAAGGAGTTAACATGTTTTTGGTATCACGAATGTAATAATCGGCCACAAGGTTCAGTCTCGCATTTAAAAAGGACATATCTACACCCACGTCATAGGTGGTTATGGTCTCCCATGTCAGGCCGGCAGATACCGGGTCCGAGACAGAAGCATAATAGGCCAAAGCCAGACCGTCAAAAGTGTAACTCACACGGTTGTCGATGCTCAATTTGTCTATATAGGCATAGTTGCTAACCTGCTGGTTTCCGAGGCTACCCGCCGAAAAACGTAACTTGAAATTATTCACGACACGCCGTGCATTATCCCAGAAAGGTTCGTCGCTGATCCGCCATCCGGCAGATGCGGAGGGGAAAAAGCCCCAACGAGATCCGGGTTCAAAACGGGAAGATCCGTCTCCGCGGGCGCTGAATTCCAATAAATATTTACCCTTGTAGTCGTAGTTGACACGACCAAAAAATCCAAGTGTTCTGTATGCAGAAATACTTTGAGAAAGGGTCATAACACCTGTGGCAACAGCAAATGAGGCCAGTTCTTCTGTAGTCAGATCTGTTTGTGTTGCACTCAGGCTGGTCTGCCTGTATTCTTCGTATTGCCCTCCTCCCACAATGGTAAGGTTATGACTATTGTTCCAGGAGTTCCTGTAGGTTCCGTAAATATTTACGTTATGGTTTTTGTAATTGGAGTGGATCTCCTGGTAATTGTTTAGTACCGAACCAGAGGTAAATGTGGCAAAAACCCCATCCTGCCTGGAATAATCAAAGGTGTTGTTCCTGTACCGGTTCAGACCGTCACGTTGCATATAAGCGTAATTAGCTGTCAGCACCAGATCCTTGGTAATATCAAAGTCCAGTTGGTTGGTCAGTGTAAGGTAGCGGTTTGCCCTACTGTTACGAGAGGTGTTGGCTGTGAGAAATCCTCCGTGTCCTGCTCCCAGAGGGGAGTTGGCATACAACTGATTGGTGTATTGAACTATTGATCCGTCAGGATTCCTGGGCAGATAGGAGGCACTGATATTGGACTGTAGCGCAGATATGGTATGATCGTAGTTAAATCTTCCGGCATAAGAGTATGAAGAACTGTTGAAACTCACATTATTTGAATAACGTAGCCAGGGCGTAATCTTTGCTTCGATCTTTGTCCTGAACGAATAATCATCGTAAATGTCTTTGTATATGTTAAATATTCCGTATTGTTGGTAATATCGTCCACTGGCGTAATAATTGAAATCCTCGTTACCACCCGACAGGGACACATTGTGTTCCTGCTGGGGTCTGTTCCTGTTGTAGAAATACCCGTACCAATCAAAATTGGCATAATAGTAGTACCGTCCATCTTCTCCTATCTCTGTCCAGGGACGGTCCGGATGTTCGGTCACGTCGTTACGTCTATCCCATAATTTTGACAAACCGCCGTTGGCTTCTGTGTATTGGAACATATCCACGCCATTGTAGGCGTTGTAAAACTGATTGGAAAGTACCACGTGATCATAACCTGTGCGAATAAAATCGGTAGAAGTGGTATTTTGTGCAATTCCAAAACGGGAACTGTAAGACACCTTCGCTTTCCCGTCCTTGCCACCGCCCTTTTTCGTGGTAATCAGGATCACACCGGCCGAGGCCTTAGCTCCGTATATCGAACTGGAAGAGGCATCTTTTAAGACCGAGATGGACTCCACGTCGTTGGGGTTGATCTGACTCAGGCTGACCTCCACACCATCGGCCAGTATCAGGGGATTTCCGGCGTTGATCGACAGCCTTCCCCTGACATTTACGGAGTATCCTGCATCGGGAGACCCTGTGCTGAAAGAGAGATTAACCGAAGGATCGGCGCCCTGGAGAACACCTGCCAGCGTAGCCACCGGACGCTCATTGATATCTTTACTGGATATGGTAGAAACGGCACCGGTCAGATTGGCCCGTCGTTGCGTTCCGTATCCTACAATAACGATCTCGTCCAGGATGTCTGTTGATTCCCTAAGGACAATGGAGAGCTCACGATAATTGGTTACAGTGATGACCTGTGTCTCAAAACCTATAAAGGAAGCTTCAAGTCTTACAGGCAGATCCAGGTCGCGGAATATAAAATTCCCATCCAGACCGGTAACTTCCCCCCTGTTCAATTCGGGAAGCAGAATGGTCACTCCAATCATGGGTTCTCCGTAACTGTCAGTTACCGTTCCCCTGAGAACCCGCGCAGTTTCTTGTCGTTGTTCTGTCGTTACAGGAATATTGTTTCTGCCCGGGAGTTCTTTGGTTACCGATATACTGTTTCCTGTTATCGAATACGAGACGTTTTGTCCTAAAAAGATCTGGTCCAGTACTTCCTCCAATGTCGCATCCGTTGCCTTTACTGTAACTGTCCGGCTCATATCCACATCACCCGATTTAATGGCTATGGAATAATTCTCTGTCTCGTTAAGCACCTTTACCGCTTCCCTGACGGTCACCTTGTCCAGAGACAAGTTGATCGTCTGTGCCCGTACGGGCAGTGAAAACAACATTGTGCAAAAGCTCAATACTGCTACCGTCAGCCATCTGAAGGCATTTTTTCTGGTTTTGTAAATGTGTTTCATTAGGTTATCTGTTATTGTTTGTTTTTCCTGATATAAAATATGCGTCACCTTCTTTCCTGATAATAAAACTGTTGTCTACATTAAATGTATTTAACATCTGTTCAATGGTTTCATTATTGGTAAAATAAGCATGATACCTTTCTTTTGCCAGTTGATTGTCCAGGATGACTATCCTTACATCAAACAACCGTTGCAGATGAGCTGTTATGTCCTGGAACTTCTGATTGAAAAAATGCAAACCGCCCCCATCGGCGAAAGACTTGTATTGTGATGGCGTGAAAGTCAGTAGTTCAACATCGGCAGATTCTTTGTTGTAGACCATCATCTCCCCGTTTTTGAGGGATGCTTGTTGCGATATATTTCTGGATTTTGTATTGACTTCCACCAAGCCCTCTACCAAAGCAATCTCAATGGAGGGATCTTCTGCATAGGCCTTTAGATTGAATCGGGTTCCCACTACGGTGACTTCAAAATCCTGGGCTGATATAATAAATGGATGCCGCGGATCTGCCTTCACATCGGCAAAAATCTCACCTTCAATAAAAATTTTTCTATGTTTTGTCTGGAATGGTTGGGGATAAGTAATCCGGCTTCCGGCATTCATCCAGATGACCGTGCTGTCGGGCAGAACGACCTTTTCTATATGACCATAGGGGACATACAGTTCCTGCCATTCCTGGAGAGGTGTTCTTGTCAGGAACAGGGCAAGGGTCGTTAGCAATAGAGGAATGGCCAGTATGGCAGCAAAGCGCTGTACTTTCAAATAGACAACTTTCCAGGGAATTCTGTTCTTGCGAATGCCCAGTTTGTCGCAGAAACGGTTAAATGCTTTACGGGCCATTTTGGGATCTTCCACAGATAGGGTTTGATACAGTTCCCATAACAACCTGTCGGCTTCCGGAGAATAGGCATTTTCGACAAACCATTCTTCAACAGTTTGCATTTGTTTTATCGTACAACAGTTATTAAAGTACGCTTTAAGAAGTTTGATGTCCATTTTTTAAATTATGTGTATGTCAGGTTAGGAAAAACTACCGCCCTCTGTGAATAGAACACATTTACACGGGGGTATACGTAACAGGTTGCGGATAATTATGCGAGGAAAAGCATAAAAATAATGAAGAAAAAAGGATCCAGGCAATGGCGGATTTGTTGCAAAGCAATTTCCAAATGTTTTTCCACCGTTCGTTTTGATAATCCCAGCCGTTCTGCAATTTCTTTGTTGGACAAATATTCCTTACGGCTCATAGTGAAAACCTGTTTTCGTCGGGAAGGCATTTTCTCTACAAGAGCAGAGACGGCTTCAGAGATTTCCTTAATATCATACTCATCTTCGGGATGCAGATGATTTCTTGCCGAATCGTCGCGAAGTCTGAACATAAGAGACACACTGGATGTGTTCTTTGAACGGAAATGATTGTACACTTCATTTCTTGCGATGACAAAAAGGTAATTCTTAAGTGAAAGGCACTCATTCAGTTTTTCCCTGTTCAGCCATAATTTCATAAAAACATTTTGAGTGATGTCCTCGGCAAGCCCCTCATCTTTGATCAACCCTTTTGTAAAAGCATATAACGAAGGGTAATGTTGATGAAATAACACCTCGAAACTTTTTATATTGCCTTTCTGCAATCCCTGAAGTAAAACATTGGCTTTTTCTTCCATCCTGTTAACAAAAGTTCACAAAAGTAGGAAAATTAAACGATTGCATTACGTGTTCTCTGAGGGGTAAGTGTTCTATTAATAGTATTGACTCATTAAAACCGCAATATATTATGAAGTTTCTTCATACAGCCATTATTCTGATCTTATCCCTGTCCATGACAGGATGCGAGCGTCCATACGATGATTCCTCGTTATGGAACAGTGTAGATAACCTGTATAAACAGATGGTGGAAATCCAGAAAAAAGTAACGTCACTGAATCATCAGATGTCCCTTCTGAGCCGGATTGTTTATGGAGGGGCCCTTACGGGCATTACCGTTAACAGTGAAGGACATTATGTTGTTTCCTACAGGGATGCTGATAATGTGGAGCATACCGTTATGATAGCAACGACCGGTGACGTAGTTGCAGAGCCGTTGATAGGTGTTGGACAGGAGAATGGTATTTATTACTGGACCCTGACACTTTCCGGTAACACCACCTGGATGGTGGATGAGGAAGGGCGGAAAATCCCCATTACTGGGAGGGTCCCCGAACTGACAATAGATCATCAGGGATATCTTATGGTAGACGGAAAACGTGTAACTGACAGCGAAGGTCATCCTGTAAAAGCACAGACCCTCGATTATACCCTGGTTACTTCCATTGGGTATGATACAGACGGCAATGCCTTGTTTACACTGGGAGATGGAACCATTCTTACCTTGCAGGTCAACAGTGCGTTCAATATCTTTTTTGATACCGATACCATATCTTATGTTGAAGATGTTTCAACCCCTTTAGTCATTCATTACAACATTGTGGGAGAATCGGCAGATAAGGCAATGATCCAGATAGTGCGCACGCAATATGTAACAGCCGAACTGGATAAAACCCAAAAAACCATAACGGTTTCATTTCCTGAAGATTTTTACGAAGGAAGTATTTCCGTTATGGTTTATGATGCCAGCGACAACGTTGTGGTCAAACCTTTGTTCTTCACTGTGGAAGAAAATGAACACAAGGGAATACAGGATGCGGCCGACCTGGTGGCATTTGTGCGGGCGGTAAATGAAGGCAAAAGCGTCGCACGGTGGACCAATAAGGAAGGGGTCGTTTTTCTTGCCGGGGACATTGATCTGTTCGGAGTTTCTTCCTGGAACCCTGCAGGAAAGGTAATTCCCGGAACTACCAATCCAAACAGTGCGGTTTCTTATACGGTTGAAAATCCGTTTTCCGGGGTGTTTGACGGAAAAGGGCACACCATCCGGAATATTTCCTGGACATTTGATGTGTCTGACGGGAACCAGGCCTATGGCCTTTTTGGAGCGTTACAGGGAGCCGTGATCAGGAACCTGACCATTGGATCTTCCGACGATGCAAGCCGCATAGTGCTAACCGGAAAAGCATCGCAGGGCACATTGGCCGGAGCTCTTGCCGGGTATAGCGAAAACTCCATCCTGGAGAACTGCGTCAATTATACAGACATCCATTTTGCCGGAGAAGATGATGTAAATATTACGGTACATATAGGAGGACTTACCGGGCATTTGAACGGTGGTGTTATTGGGGGCAGCGATAATGTGGCGTGCTATAATTACGGAAACATAACCTGCGGACCTATTCAGAATACAGGCAACGGAACAAATTCCGGAATGCACGTGGGAGGGATTACCGGTTTTATTGCCAATGATCCAAACACACGACTGGCTTATTGCATAAACCGGGGCGAAATCAGTGCTCCTTCCGGCAGGGGCGGTGGTATTACCGCAGTAGCTTTAGGAGGAACCATTGAGTATTGTACCAATGATGGATTGATACAGGACGATATAGACGGTGTGTTTTCAAATCATGCCTCACCGTACAATCTAAAGAGAATGGGGGGCCTTGTGGGAGGTGCCACTTCCGCCGTTCTGATAAGGGAATCTGTGAATAACGGGAATGTTTTCTCCCAGCTGGGTTGCCGCACAGGCGGTTTTGTAGGACATAATGAAGCAGCCATTGTAAATTGTATCAATACAGGCGCCATACTTTCGGATCATATTACCGTTGGTTCTGCCTATCACGGATCCGGCTGGGCTTGCGGATATAACAGGTCTGCAGATCTGATTGCCGGGTGCCTTCCGGGAGGATTTGTGGGTGATTACAGCGAATTCAGGCTGGACCCCAAGGCCGCTCCTCCTGCAAATTATTCCAACGCCGTTTGTCACGGAGCTTTTGATCCCGAGATCAACGGGCTGTCAGAAGCAGATGATGCATTCTACGACTGGACGCTTGTGAGTGAAAGAACACTACATGAAGGAGTCAACTACTATCACTATTCTTTTACAAATATTGCCCAGCATATTTATGTCATAGAAGCAGACCTGAACAATCCCAAAGTAGAGATAACCACGGTTATTTCGGATGATACCGTTCCAAATCCTAATCTTATTGGGATAAATAACGGAAAAAAAGAACGCGAGACCCTGTCGGAAACATGCGAACGCAGAATTGCTGAAGGTCAAAACATCATTGCAGGTATCAATACGGGATTCTTTGATACAACCCATGGGATTCCCCGCGGATTCCACATTGAAGAAGGCAGACCCGATTTCATTAACAATCCCGATGTCAGGAGCCGTCTTACCAATCACGCCCCGGGTTTTACTTTCTTTAAAGACAGATCACTGGGATTTGGCCGTAGAAGTTTTGAAGGATTTATCAAGATTGGGGAAGAGTCATATGAATACTATTCCATTAACGATACGATTGTAATCAACACATGTGCGAATTATCAGACCAATCTGTATACTGCCCGGTTAAAACAGAATCCTCATGAAGGAGTCTCGGTAAATGTCAGCAGCGAAGCGCTTTTCCTTACTGGAAGAAACGATCAGGTACTGCAAGTCAACGAGGGATGGTTTACGGCAACGCTTACAGATATAGTTGACGGACGAAACGGGGCCTCGGTAACCGTTCCCTATGTGAACGACAACAGGGATTGGGTATTACAGGTAACCGGCGAAACCGCCGATTTGATTAAAGACAGGGTAAGCAAGGGAGATCAGGTGCAGATACGTGCCGACGTGTTCCTGGATGGTGACAGATCAACGGGACCTATACTCACACAGAATGCCAGTATGTACAGGTTCTTGTACAACGGGTCATTCAGCAGACCGGCATCCACCGACGAACCTTATCCTGCTACTTTGGCGGGAGCCGATGAAACCACTACGAAAGTGTACTGGATAGCCATTGACGGCAGAAGCTCTGCCTCCAGAGGGCTGACCTTCTACCAGGCATATCGTGTTGGTAAAAAGCTTGGTTGTTACAATCTCATACGTTTTGACGGAGGTGGTTCCACAACCATGTGGGTCAGGGATGAGGGAGGCGTTGTTAATGTTCCCAGTGATACGGGCGGAGAAAGAAGTTGTATGAATTATTTCCATCTGAGGATCAAAAATTGACATTAACCTTTTATAATATAACAGATTCATGAGAAAAATACTGAGACTAACCATAGTCGCCACCTCTATGCTGCTTTGGGGATGTGTGGACAAATACGACGACTCTGAATTGTGGGAGAACATTGAATTCATCCGGGAGCATCTTGAAGTACTGGAAAGTCAGGTCAACGGGATGAACCAGCAGATCTTGGCATTAGACCAGATCATAACAAGTGAATTCATATCTTTCATCTCTCAGGACATATACGGAAATTTTATAATATCTTACAGGAACGTCAATGGACAAATGAAGCAGGTTACCATTGCCACGTCCGACGATATTGTGGATGCTCCTGTGATAGGGGTAGGATTGTTCAGTGACGGAATATATTACTGGAGGATGACACCTGACGGTGGAGAAACCTATTCCTGGATTTTAGATCAGGATAATAACATGGTCCCTGTTGGAGGAACACCTCCCGAAATAGGTATTGATAATCAGGGCTACTGGACTGTCAACGGAGATAGGATATCCAACGGCGAAGGGGGGTTTCTTCTGGCCAGCGATATGAGTTATACCTTGTTTCGCTCTGTTAAACTGGAAAGTGATTCAGGGTTAGCTCGCTTTGTGCTGGCAGACGGTTCTGAATTCACAGTGACTGTATTCGAGACCCTGGGTATAGTGTTCGAAGCTCCTGTCATTACGGCTATTCCCGACAGAAACGTACCGGTCACTATCAGTTATACCGTTACCGGCACCCAGGCTGCCAATGCTTTTGTTGACTGCTTTACATCATACAACGTGACCGTAAACGTCAATCGCAATGCAAATACTTTGACCGTCAGGCTTAATCCGGACGTTGTATCCGGGAATACTCTGATTCTTGTCAATGCAGGAGAAACGACCATTCTCAAACCTCTCTTTTTTACCTATGGTACGGCGGAAATCGATGATCCGGTGCTGGATGCAGATTATGTGCTTAATAATGAAATTGTTCTGGAGGGAGAAATGACCAGTTTCGATATTGGGGTTTCTGCCAATATTGATTATGAAATCACTATAAACCAGGAATCAGCTGACTGGTTGTTGTACAGTCCCGACACCAAAGCTCCCAAGGTAACAAAAGTGCATACCTTCATTGCAGAATATTATGAAAATGAAGCGGGCCTTGACCGGCAGGGGACGATTACTTTTTCCAACAGGCTTTACGGAATTTCTGCTTTTGTGAAAGTAAGGCAATATCCTGTTGAGGATCAAAACCAGGAAAAGGGCATTTCTTCGGCAGCCGATATGGTGGCTTTTGCCGCAGCAGTTAATGCCGGTGCGACTACTGCTCGCTGGCAGGACGATAATGGAGACGTGGTCCTTTTGAACGATATTGATATGTCTGCCGTAACCGACTGGATTCCGATAAATGGGTTTACGGGAGTGCTGGACGGAAAGGGCTTTTGTCTTACACATATAAACTGGACATTCAATATGGAAAACGGACAAGTCTCTTACGGCCTTTTTGGAACACTTGAGGGAACAGTCCGTAACTTAACATTAGGATCTGAAAACGGAGAATCCAATATTGTTCTTTCAGGGACGGCTCCCTCTGAAGTCAGGGCGGGTTCTTTTGCCGGACAAATACACGGCGGACTACTTGAAAGCAGTACAAACAATATGAATATTCATTTTGCCGGCGAAAATCCTCCCGGGATCCTGGTATCACTTGGCGGTCTTGTTGGCAAGTCAAGGAATTCGCTCATTGGGGGCAATTCCAGGGCTCTAGGAAGTGTGAATTACGGAAACGTTACAACAGGCAAAATCGCGAACGAAGGCAACGGTGCGACAGGTATGACCGTGGGAGGTATTTGTGCTTTTATTGAGGATGCCGATACACGAATTGAGTATAGCGTTAATTACGGAGAAGTGAGTGCCCCTACAGGTCGCGGAGGCGGATTGGTTGGAACCATGACAGGAGGTGTGATCAGTAATTGTGAGAACAGGGGTCTGGTACAGGATGATGCCGTGGGGCAATATGAAGGGAAACCCATTGAATTGACATATAACGTCAAGCGAATGGGTGGTTTGGTCGGAGGAATTACCTCTGCTGCGGCCGTATTGGAATATTCAACAAATTACGGAAATGTATTCTCTCATCTGGGTTGTCGTACCGGGGGCTTTGTTGGGCATAATAACGGCCAGATAGTTGGTTGTGTAAATCAGGGAGCCATTCTTTCCGATTTGTATGTTGAAGGTAGCGGAGCGCGACACGGTGCCGGATGGGCCTGTGGCTTTTCCAGTGCCAGCAGCGGTGACTATGTTAATATAAAGGGCTGCGCCAAAGGAGGATATGTAGGGGATTATTCAGTATATAAGGATAATCCGACCGGAGCACCTCCTGCAAGCGATGATAATGCCATTTGTCATACGAACGACAGATATGATCCTTCAATAAACAACTGATAAATATAATACAATGAGACGATTAATAAGCACAATACTAACTTTGACAACACTTCTGATTGTTTCGTGCAAACCCTTTGATGACTCTCAGTTGTGGAACAGCATAGATGATCTTCTGCACCGATTTACCGCATTGGAAGAAAAAGTGGATCAGCTGAACGCACAGGTTGCCTCGTTAAGTGAAATTACTAATGGGAATGTGATCACTTCGGTGAAAACCGACACACAAGGCAACTATGTGATTACTTACAAGGACAACGATGACATAGAGCATTCCATAGTAATTGCAACAATGGATGATATAATTGATTTGCCGATCATTGGGATTCTTCAGGATGATGATGGTCTCTATTACTGGACCCAGATAACTGACGGTGAAACATCCTGGCTAACCGATCCGCAAGGGAATAAATATCCTGTTAGCGGTTACAAACCCGTTATTTCTGTCGACAGTCAGGGATATTGGATGGTTGACGGCAAGAGGATACTGAATGCTTCTGGACAACCGGTGCTGGCCAACGATCTGACTACCTCTCTTTTCCTGGATGTGAACGTAAATGCACAAGGTAACCTGGAGATTACCCTGGGAGACGGGTCCGTGATCACTTTACAAGTGTTTGAAGCCCTTAATATCACGTTTGATGTTAATGTAATTACAGATATAACAGACACTTCACGCGATCTTGTAATTCACTACAACCTCTCAGGAGCTGCCGCTCCATATGCTATTGTAGACATTGCCAGGGCCGAGAACGTGAATGCCACCATCAATACTTCCGAAAAAACCATAACCATTTCTTTTGATGACCAGTTCAATAACGGCAGTATAATAGTAATGGCCTATGACCTGGAAGACAACACCATTATCAAACCTCTGTATTTCAATAAATATGAATTAATTACGGTTGAAATTAAAACAACCGCGGAACTGATGCAATTTGCCGCAGCGGTCAATGCGGGGGATAAAGTGTCAGAAGCCACCGTGCTTTTGATGAACGATATAGACATGTCTTCGGTGACCGACTGGGAACCTATCGGGAACGCAACCTTTACATGGTCCGGCAACGTGGTGACCATTACAGGGAACACATTCAGGGGTACTTTTGACGGACAGGGATATTCTTTGCGGAATTTCCGGCTGGTGAGTACTAACCAAACGGCTGGTGGCACGTTCGGACTGTTTGGCGTGTTGGACGGGGCACGGGTTCGTAACCTGACCATCGGTGCACCTTCAGGGGACCAGAGTGCCCTCATCATTTCAGCCTCGGCTATGACCGATGCAGGGGTCATTGCCGGATTGTCCTATCAATCCGAGATTCATAACTGTGTCAATTATGCTTCCATGACCTATAATGGGACATCATCACAGCGTATCACCATGGCAATGGTTGGGATGGTGTTTACAAATGATGCCAGCTCCTATGTGACCCATTGCTCCAATTATGGTCCTATAACGGCATCTGCTGAAGGAAATACTACCAACGGGGCAACGTCTGTTCAGGTGGCAGGAATAGTGGGCTTTGCTACTAACGATGGCGGATCCAATCTGAAAAATTACATAACAAATTGTACCAATTATGCTGCAATAGAAAGTACATCGGGAAGAACATCCGGTATTGTGGCGGCAACCAACAGATATACCGAAGTGTCTTATTGTACTAATAATGGAGATATTCTGAATCATGGGACAATCAGTGTACGTCTGGGAGGGATTACTTGTATAGTCAGCGTAGGGTCTTCTTTGCATAAGTGTGTGAACAACGGCAATTATTTTGTGTCCCAGGCAAGTGTGGATAATGGCCAGGTGGGCGGAGTGGCCTGCCTGATCAATAATGCAACGGCTTCTATCGTGGAATGTGAAAATAATGGTATTATTCTGTCCAATATATTTAACAATGAAAATGCTTCCAGAAGATATATAGGTGCCATAACGGCCAATGCCAGCAACGGTACTATCAGCCGATGTCGCATTGGAGGAGCCGTGGGATCCTTCGATGCCGGTGTACAGGCAGCAACCGTTATTACGGCAGGTAATTTTGAGGATTATATTACAGGAGTCAAGGGAGCCAGTGCAACATTTAGCGATAACGTTTTTGCAGGAGAAGCTTCGGCCAGCGGAATAGCCAGTGTTGATGACCTGATATCGTTTGCCGCCGCAGTCAATGCAGGAGAAAGCATTGCGCCCTGGCAGGACAATAACGGCGAAGTGGTTTTGCTCAATGATATAGACATGACCGGAATAAGCCAATGGACCCCCATTGGCACGGTTGCCACAGAGGTCACCTCGGCAAACACTTCGGTTACTTACAAAACCGGGAATCACTTTACGGGGGTGTTTAATGGCAAAGGATATGCAGTACGCAATATTGACTGGACATTCGATCTTTCGGACGACACATTTTCTTACGGCTTGTTCGGAGCCATTGAAGGGGCTACTATAAAAAACCTTTCCGTGGGCACATCCCAGGACGGCAGCAGGATAACGCTTACCGGTAACGCAGCCCAGGGAACCCTTGCCGGGGGTCTGGCGGGATACAATAACGGAGGGAGTATAGAAAACTGCCGTAATTATGCAGATATCCGTTTTGCCGGAGACAATGCAACCAACATATCGGTACGAATTGGTGGCATAGTCGGGTATCTGAACAATGGCACCATAGGAGGAACTCAGTCTGACAGCGTTGTCAATTACGGAAATATTAGTTGCGGAGTGATCGTTAATACCGGTAACGGGGCCAATTCCGGAATGCATGTGGGCGGGATCTGCGGTTTTATGGACAGTGGAGAAAACACCCTAATTAGTTATGCAACCAATTACGGAAATGTTAGCGCTCCCTCTGGACGCGGTGGAGGAATTGCAGCCGTAGCCATGGGCGGGTTACTTTCGGATTGCAACAATAACGGCTTGATCCAGGATGATGTGGACGGGATTTTTGCCTCAGTTTCCAATAGATATAATTTTAAAAGAATGGGAGGCCTGGTAGGAGGTAACAATACCCCTTCAGCCATTGTCAACAGTACCAATAACGGAAACGTTATTTCCCAGCTTGGATGCCGTACAGGAGGTTTTGTGGGACATCATGCGGGGACTATTGACGGATGTACAAACAACGGTGACATTATTACCGCAGAAGTACATAACGATCACGGTCCCGGTTGGGCCTGCGGTTTCAGTGCAGCCAGCTCGGAAGGTCATATCAATGTCCGGAATTCCAAAATGGGCGGGCATGTTGGCAGGGGAGAGGCATTTATGAGCCAGCCGGCCAGTGCTCCTGAAGCCAATAATTACCACGACGAAAGAGGAAATGCTTTTTGGTATGCCATTGAGCGGTATGACCCGGAATTGAATCCTCAGAATTGATAGAAAGTTATGCGTTTGGTTTTTTGTAGATTGCTTGCCAGTGCTTTTTTAAGTCTGGCAGGCATTTCTGCTTTCTCACAGGAAAAGGCAGCAGAGAAATACATAGATGCACAGGAGCTGACCCTAATTGGGCAACCCCGGCATATAGGCGGATACCACAGAGTGGACACCGTCAGATACAGTGATCTCTCACCCCGCATTAAGGAGTTGTACTCTTATTCCACCGGGATGGCCATTGTTTTCAAAACCAACAGCCGTCGCATTACGGCACAATGGAAGACGGCTCCCGTTGGGCAGGGGGCCAATATGAATTCTATTGCACAGAAAGGACTTGATTTATATATTCGCAGGCAGGGAGTATGGGTGTGGGCTGGTTTTGGGAAGCCTTCAGGGAATGATCATCTGGATATATTGGCCGAGAATATGGATGACTCGGACAAGGAATGCCTGCTTTACCTTCCCCTTTTCAGCGAATTGCTGGAATTGAAAATTGGTGTGGACCACCAGGCTTACGTGAAGGCGGCAGACAATCCGTTCAGCCAACAGATCATTGTATGGGGATCAAGCATTACCAATGGTATTGCAGCCGGTCGATCGGGAATGTCTTACCCTTCATTGATGGCCAGAAGTTCGGGATTACATTTTGTGAATCTGGGCATTAGCGGACAATCCAAGCTACAGCCGGAATTGGCGCGAATGCTGGCAGATATGGAAGCAGACGCATTTGTCTTTGATGCATTCTCAAACCCCAATCCTGCCGAGATTGAATCAAGATTCCAAAATTTTGTCGCAATAATCCGGGAAAAGCACCCTCATACACCATTGATTTTTCTGCAGACTATTGTAAGGGAAGGCGGCAATTTTGACCTGAAACGAGAAGCATTTGAGAAAGACAAAAGGGAGGCAGCTGCCAAAATGGTTGGAAAGGTAAGGGCAATGGGAGATTTAAATGTATTCTTTGTAAATCCTGAGTCTATTCTGGGAAACGATCATACCGGCACCATTGATGGAACGCATCCCTCAGATCTTGGTTTTTTCAGAATGGCCGAAAAATGGTTGCCGGAAATATTGCGTATATTTAGCAATAAATCCATTCTTTAATGAAAATAATTATTATCGTGTGCGCCGTACTAATGTCTTTTTTAGGAAACAGTAAACAGAAAAACCCGAAAGTCGTAGAACCTCCGACGAGTTTTTATGAGTTATCGTTCAAAACCATCCGGGGTGAGGATTTTTCCTTCGAACAGCTCAGGGGAAAAAAGGTACTCCTGGTCAATACAGCATCCAAATGCGGCTTTACCCCGCAATTTTCGGAACTGGAATCGCTATACCAGGCCTATTCGCCTGGATTGGTTATCCTGGGATTTCCTTCCAATGACTTTATGAACCAGGATCCGGGATCGAATGAAGAGATCCGGGAATTTTGCGAAATCAACTACGGTGTGACCTTCCGGATGATGGAAAAATCGTCGGTTAAAGGTAAAGATCAGAACCCTGTTTTCCGTTGGTTGTCGGATAAGAAGTTAAATGGCTGGAACAAAGCTTCTCCAGGGTGGAATTTTTCCAAATACCTGGTAGACGAACAGGGTAGACTTATTGGGTACTGGCCTTCCAGAACCAAACCCAACGATCCGCGGATACTCGAACTGCTTTAGCAGAGGCCCTGTCAGTCTTCTGGAATCCAGACAAGGAGCCTGAGGGGGGCTCCGCTCCCTCCCTTGATCTTCATGGGTGCCGCTACCACATAGAAATTTCGTGCCGGCACCAACTCCAGGTGAGCTACGTTTTCATAGGCTGTTATGTCATGGCTGAACAACATGCGGTGGGTACAAAAATTCCGGGATTGTCCATAGTCGATACTCGGTGTATCAATACCTACGGCCTTGATGTTCCTTTCGTTTATGAGCCATAAGGCAGCTTGCGGGTCAAGACCGGGGAAATGCAATGCGGCAACTCCTTCGGGCCCTGTTTTAAGGGTTCCGGTGTAGAGTA
>JAAYJG010000305.1 GCA_012523055.1 Ruminiclostridium sp.
CGGTTCAGAATATCATATGTGGTGTCTTCGGCACTGAACAGATCATAGCTTGTCCGCACGATATCCACGATGGTCACCATGGGGTGTTTGTCTATAACGGATTTAAACCCTTCGACAAAAAGACTGCTGGTCACATCCTTTTCAACATCGGTGACGCTTTGAACCATCAGTGCCACAGAGGAAGGGCTGCTGGGAAGCTCCTCTATGGCACAGCGTGCTGCTCTTTTTCCAAAATCATATGCGTTATAGCCAACAAAATAATCTCTGTCGGTTCCCCTTGCGTCCGTATAGACAAACTGAACCATAATCCCTTTCGCAATGGCCTGGTTGATCGCTTCTATATAATCCGCGTCAAAAATTCCCTGGGCGATGATACCATCGGCCTTTGCGGCGACTGCCGTGTTGATGGCATCGATGGCCTCGTCAATGGATTCAACATTCACAAAATCAATGCGAATTTTTCTTTCCTCGGCATCGTTGATGATAGCCTGCCGAAACCGTGTTAAAAAATCATTTGAGCTTTGAACCATCACCACCAGAAAGCTTTTGTTGTACTCAGTCTTCTCGCTGCCGGATTTTCTGTTTTTATAGAAATTCTCTTCCATAACCGTGGAATAGGTGATTGAAATGGTAAAAGCGACAGCTAGTACGATAAACAGAAAGGCCATGATTCCTCTGAATAAAAGACTGAGTTTATTGTTGTGTGATAAAAAGCTAAAAAGCTTTTTAGTGTCTTTGTTCATTCAAGCTCCTCCATACTGGAAAAACCATTCAAAAAAGCATATTTATTCATAAGGACGCTGCTTTCCATAGCTTGAAACCCGTATAGTTCCGTTCTTTTTTACATATCTATGCGTTTTCCCAAAGAATCAACAGACTTTCCGAGCCGGCTCCCAGATATCATTATACCGTAAAAAAAACAAAGAGAAAACTCTTTGTTTTAGTTCCGCATTAGTACCTGAAGGCTGTTTCGGATAACCGGAGGGTTGGCAGCGCCACCCCGCCGGCTTGAGAAAACCATAAAACTAACTGACCTTTGCCTTAGATTTTGAGAATACATCGAAAGCTACCGCACCTGTCAGCACCAACCCTTTTATAATGTCCTGCAGGAACGTACTGACCCCCATGATGGACATACCATTATTCATAATACCCATGATAAAGCCACCTATGATAGCCCCGCTCACCGTACCAACACCACCTGTTGCAGAGGCGCCACCGATAAAGCAGGAAGCAATGGCATCCAACTCAAAACCATCGCCAGCGGTGGGTGTTGCAGAGTTTAACCGCCCTGCAAAAACAATACCGGCCATAGCTGATAACAACCCCATATTTGCATAAACCCAGAACATTACCTTCTTCGTTTTAATACCGGACAGCTCTGCTGCCTTCGGATTACCGCCCAGGGCATATACATGCCTTCCGGCGACGGTCTTATTGGTAATAAAGGTATAGAACAGTATCAGAACAATCAGCAGAAGAACCACATACGGAAGTCCGTTTGCCCTGGCCAGCCAGTATGCAAACAGAATGATGAAAGCTGACAGTCCAATGTTTTTTAGCAGGAAGATTTGTTTGGAATCAACCTCAAAGTCGAGCCTTATTTTTCTTTTCCGGTTAATAAGCTGTATCAGAAAATATGCAGCCGCGCTGGCAATACCAATAATGATGGTCGTTAAGTGCAAATTGCCGCCGTTTCCAAAAAAATCGGGAATGACACCGGAGCCAATGGTTATATATAGCTGTGGCAGCATAATGGTTTTTCCGTTCAGGATAATGTTGTTTATCCCTCTGAAGATCAGTTGACCGGCCAGGGTAGCGATGAACGGAGGTACTTTCACATAGGCAATGATAAAACCCTGGTAGGCACCTGCTAACAGCCCTAAACCCAAACCAAGGAGGATGGACACTATCGGAGAAATACCCAGGGTGATGCTGAACAACGCGGAAGAGGCACTGACCAGGGCCACGATGGAACCAACCGCAAGGTCAACGTTACCTCCTGTCAGGATACAGAACACCATCCCTATGGCAAGAATCAGGATATAGCCCTGCTGCATGATTAACCTGGATACGTTGATGGGCTTTAGTAATATACCATCCGTTAATAACTGAAAAGCAATCATGATGACCACTAATGCAAAAAGCATCGCGTACTGTCTCATATTATGCCGTACGACATCTTTGATCTTGGTGATCCGTGCATAAAGCTTCGGGTTGCGTTTAGCAAGGTTATCCATTATTCTGACAAGTTTGATCAATTTACCCATATTCATTCCTTCCCCTTAACTAATATAGATTCGAATTTTAATTCTGTGAAGATTGCAGAATACACTTCATGATGCCTGCCTGGGTAGCCTCTTCCCTTGTCCTTTCACCGACAAACCGGCCTTCATTCATGATATAGATCCTGTCACAGGTTCCGAGAATCTCCGGCAGTTCTGAAGAAATAAGAACAATACATTTTCCCTGATCGGCCAGTTTATTGATGATGGTATAGATCTCGTACTTTGCGCCGACATCAATGCCGCGGGTAGGTTCGTCCAGTAACAGCACATCCGGCTCGGAAAAAATCCATTTGCTCAAAACCACCTTTTGTTGATTCCCGCCCGAAAGGTTTCCTGACGTCTGGAAAATACTCGAACACTTGATACCGAGTTTGTTCTTTTGTTGTTCAGCTTCGCGAATTTCAATGTCGTCGTCAATGATACCGTTTTTGCTGATCTTGTCCAGGCTTGCCAGTGTAATATTTCTGCGGATGTCATCAATTAAAATCAGGCCTGCCGTTTTTCTGTCTTCCGTTGCATAAGCCAGACCTGCCGAAATCGCTTCACTGACATTGTTCAACTTCAGCTCTCTGCCGTCCTTGATGATGGTGCCGCTGATCTTTTTCCCATAAGCCTTGCCAAAAACACTCATGGCCAGCTCGGTGCGTCCGGCACCCATCAGACCAGCGATTCCTACCACCTCGCCCTTTTTTACATGAAAGCTGACATTTTTTATCCGCATTTTATCTTCATCCAGCGGATCATAAACCACCCAGTCTTTTACTTCAAAGCCTATTTCACCTATATTGGGTGTTCTGGGAGGAAACCGGTTCACCAGCTCTCTGCCGACCATCCCCTTGATGATACGGTTTTCAGAGATCTCGTCCCTGCCTTTGACCAGGGTTTCAATCAATGCCCCGTCCCGTATGACGGTAATTTCTTCTGCTATTTTTGTGACCTCGTGTATTTTATGTGAGATGATGATGCAGGTAAGACCATCTTCACGGTTCAGTTCCATCAAAAGGTTCAGAAGGTTTTCTGAATCCTTGTCATTCAGGGCTGCCGTGGGTTCATCCAGTATTAAAAGGCGCACTTCCTTGGATAGAGCCTTGGCGATTTCAACGAGCTGCTGTTTGCCAACACCGATGTCTTTAATAAGTGTTGAGTGGTTTTCATTCAGCCCAACCCTTTGCAGCAGCTTTTTCGCTTCTTTATTTGTAACATCCCAGTTGACAATCCCATTAACCGCTCGCTCGTTGCCAAGAAAAATGTTTTCAGCAATGGTCATATAGGGATTTAACGCCAGTTCCTGGTGAATGATAACGATACCCGCTTTTTCGCTTTCACGTATATTCTTAAATTCACATAATTTCCCATCAAAATAGATATCTCCCGAATAGGTTCCATAAGGATAAATACCGCTTAATACGTTCATCAGGGTGGATTTCCCAGCGCCGTTTTCACCAACAAGCGCGTGGATTTGCCCCTTCTTAACCTTCAAGCTGACATTGTCCAGTGCTTTAACCCCCGGAAATGTCTTGGTGATATCTTTCATTTCAAGCATAATTTCTGACATATTGCTGCTCCTCGAATAAACCTGGGATATCTGCCCTTAGGTATATTCCATATTATTTGAGTTGAGATTCCTTCAATATCAAACTGTTCATGCCATGTGATGTATCAAGTTCATGTGTTTCAGGGTTTTCTTACCCCGGTGTAAGCTTTTTCTGGTGTGAGATACAACCAACTATGATGATGATTCTGTTATGCTTTGTATTAAAACAGCATACCTGTTTTGGTGATTTGACGAACTTTGGTACTGTCTAAAACGCTCAATACAATAGAAACAGAGTATACTGTAATGGAGCTCATCGCTCCATTACAGTATATCTGAAAAATTGATTACTTTAATTGATCTTCGGTATAGTAACCGGTGTCGATCAGTAATTCTTTGTAGTTTTTAACATCTGCAAATACCGGATCGCAAAGGTAGGACGGAACAACCTTGACATTATTGTCATAGGTCTTGGTGTCGTTGATTTCGGGTTCTGTTCCCTTCATGATGGCATCAACCATTCCAACAACCTTTTCAGCAAGGGTTCTGGTGTCTTTGAACACGGACATGGATTGCTCGCCGGCGATCAGGTGCTTCACATTGGTAATATCGCAGTCCTGACCAGTGAGAATCGGGTATGGTTTGGAAGCTGAGCCGTAGCCTGCTGCTTTCAGGGAAGCAACGATACCTTGTGCAAGGCTGTCGTTCGGAGAAAGAACAACGTCTACGTTTTCATCAGCATAGAAAGCGGTGAGCAGGTTATCCATTCTTGCCTGTGCGCCTGAAGCTTTCCAGCCCATGATTGAAATGGTTTCCATATCGGTCTGTCCGGATTTGATAACCAGCACACCACTGTCGATGTACGGCTTCAGGGTATCCATGGCACCACCATTAAAGAAGTATGCATTGTTATCATCGGGAGATCCGCCGAATACTTCCATCATGAACGGGCCTTTTTCGCCTTTATCCAGCTTTAAGGTTTCGATGATATATTTACCCTGAATAACACCAACTTTGTAGTTATCGAAGGTTGCATAAAAGTCTACATTAGGGGTTGACTTGATCAGCCGGTCATAAGCGATAACCTTGATGCCTTCTTTGGCAGCCTGTTCAAGAACACCGCCGAGGGATTCGCCGTCGATGGAAGCAATAACCAGAACCTTGGCACCCTTGGTGATCATGTTTTCAACCTGGGATACTTGCATCTCGACATTGTCTTCGGCGTACTGCAGGTCAACTTTGTATCCCGCTTTTTCCAGCATCTTCTGCATATTTTCGCCGTCCTGGTTCCAACGTTGCAGGGATTTCGTCGGCATGGCAACACCAATCAGCTGGCCTCCGCCGGTTCCGCCGGTTCCACCAGTTGATGTGCCGGGAACTGTACAACCTGCCAGCACTACTGATAACAGCATCACTGCTACCAACAAAATGGATAAGGATCTCTTCATAAAAAAACCCTCCTTTAATAAGATCGTGTTACAGCATGTCTATGCATGCTGCTCTATCCTTATCATAAAAGACAGGGTGGGGTTTTACTATGGACAGATTTATGATGATGCAGTACATATTTATTTTGTTTTTGCGTTGATAGAGGAAATTAGCATAAATTTAAGGTTAAAAAAAGACACGCCTCCGGGGCATCAATTGTTGGGGGCTGCCTCAGCTTCTGTGTGAATCAGCTGTATAATCGTTTCCGCAGCGTTTCGTGACGGGTTATTATACATGGCCTGGATATAATGATTCCTGTCTTGATAGAGCTTGCCTGCTTTATCGAGCAGAGCATCCCCTGTAAGGTTTTCCTCGGGAAGAACATCGCAATAGCCATGCTTTTGAAATGATTCGGCATTCAGGATCTGATCCCCGCGGCTGGCGCTTTTGGACAAGGGTACCAACAGCGCGGGCTTTTTCAACTGTAATATTTCAAACAGCGTGGTCGCACCGGCTCTTGATACAAGAACATCCGCGCATGCAAACAGATCTGGCAATTCTTCGTTCACATATTCAAATTGCCTGTAGCCTTTCATTGCATCCAGCTCCGGTTTCACATTTCCCTTCCCGCAAAGATGGCACACCTGGAAGGTTTCCAACAATTCCTTTAAAACCTGCCGCACAGCTTTGTTGATGTTTTCCGAACCCTGGCTGCCCCCGATGATCATCAAAACCGGCCTTTTATCGGAAAAGCCGCAAAGCTGATATCCCTTCATCCGATCACCCGTGATGATTTCAGGCCTTACCGGCAAACCTGTCAGACAGGCTTTTTCAGCAGTGATATGCTTTTGTGATTCGGGAAAGGTATAGCATACATGTCTGGCGAAGGGCATGGAGAGTTTATTCGTCAGGCCGGGGGTGATGTCCGATTCATGGATGATGACAGGAATGCGTCTGCACCATGCCGCCCAGACAACCGGGCAGGACACAAAGCCGCCTTTGCTGAAAACCACAGCTGGCTTGATTTTTCCCAGGACCGAAAGTGCCCGCGAGACCCCGCCCATGATTCGGAAGATATCGGTGATGTTTTTCAAATCCAGGTATCTGCGCATTTTCCCCGCCGGTATGGCGTGATATGGAATACCTTCCTTTTCAATCAACTGCTTTTCGATACCGTTTTTTGAGCCAATATATTCAATGGCATAGCCCAGGGCCTTCAGCCCGGGCATCAGCGCTATGTTTGGTGTGACATGACCCGACGTACCGCCGCCGGTGAATACAATCGTCTTCATCTTTACCGCCTCATGGCTTTCATTGAATCCAGGTGGAAACCCGGCAATGTTATTCTACATTAGAAAATATATTCAGGCAACTATGAGGTTCATGAAAAAACCTCTGAATCCTGTTTAGGATCAGAGGTTTGGTCATACCTTAACATTACCTTCTTGGCACTATTTCGCCAGTATTTTTTAAAATATGGTTTTCAGGAACAACACCCCGCACCGGCGTCAGCGGGTAAACGATACTGTTTCTGCCGATGATGGTGCCGGGGAACAGAACAGTATTGCAGCCTACCTCGGCGTTATCACCCACAATAGCCCCAAATTTTCGAAGGCCGGTTTCAATAACAGCGCCCCCGTCTTTCACCTTGATTTGTTCTTTATTGGATTTCAGGTTGGAAATAACTACCCCTGCACCAAGATGGGCACCATACCCCAGCACCGAATCACCCACGTAATTGAAATGGGGAATTTGAGCCTTGTTGAAGATGATGGAATTTTTGATCTCGGTTGAGTTTCCAATGACCGCGGAATTGCCAATCAGGACATATTCCCGGATAAAAGCGGACTGTCGAAGCTCGCAGTTATATCCGATAATAGCCGGTCCTTTAATCGTCACAGTCTTTTCAATGGTTGTGCCTTTTCCTATCCAGACATTTTCTGCAATCTGCTGATAATCGTCCGGAAGGCTTTCAGCGATTTCCCTGAACCATGGTTTAATCCTGGACAATACTTCCCATGGCCCCTGTACATCATCAAAAATCTTGCTGAACCAGAATTCGTTCAGATCAAGCAAATCGGTAACTTGAATGCCCAAAAATACTCCCCCTTTATTGAAGCTGAAAACCTTTATGCTCACAATAAGAACCGAAACCATTATACCAGTTCGGCTATGGGAAATAAAGAATTTTTCTGGTGATAAGTTGCTGGGTTCACCTGTTGGTTACTGTTCACACCCCACTAATAAGTTCATAAGTAGCTTCAGAGGTATGTGTTTTATCTGAGTGCAGCGATGTCATCCTGAGCGCAGCGAAGGATCTTGTCAGGAGTAGTGCGAGATCCTTCACTTCGTTCAGCAGGCAACGCCTGCTTACCTGTGAACCTTAACACCTGCTGTCCTTCAGGAATCAATGGGTTGCGGCTGATTGGGGGGTGGTGAACAGCGATACTGTCAAGCCCTGTTTCTGACATATTTCAGGTTGATACTTGGGTTGCTTGTTTTGACCGTTTTAATATCAAACTGCTTCAATGAGGAAACAAACGGTGTCAGCTTTGCATAGCCGTAATTTCTCGTATCAAAATCGGGATATCTTTTGTTCAGGATGCTTCCCAGTTCCCCGAGAAACGCCCATCCATCCTCATCGGAGGTCTCGGTAATAATGGTCCTGATCACCTCGATCAGCTTGTCGATGCTGAGTGTCCCAGGCTTTGCCTCTTCCTGCTTCTCTTTTACAGCCGTGGGTTCAGAGGTTTTTGTGGTCATGGATGCCAGAACCTCGAGGTATTTAAATTTCTCACAGGCTGAAATAAAGGGGGTTGGTGTTTTCTTTTCGCCCATGCCCACCACATACATTCCCGCTTCTCTGAGACGGGCCGCAAGCCTGGTGAAATCGCTGTCACTGGACACAATGCAAAAGCCATCGACATTCTTCGAATACAGGATATCCATCGCGTCGATAATCAGCGCCGAGTCGGTGGAGTTTTTACCGGTGGTATAGCTGTATTGCTGAATGGGGGTAATGGAATAATTCAGCAGAATGTTTTTCCACGCCGCCAGCTGGGGTTTTGTCCAGTCCCCGTAGATTCTTTTATAAGTAGGAATTCCGTGATTGGAGATTTCATCGAAAATATACTTGATATATTTCTCCGAAACATTATCTGCGTCAATCAGAACCGCAATTTTCTTCTCAATTTCCATAAGCTTACTCCTGTTTACCGGCTGATCACAGCCCTTGATTTAATTTGAATTTCATTGCTTCCCGCCATTATCCAAAGGCTCTTCCGGCGGGAAACGATAATGCCCAATGATGGGAGAAAGATTGTCCCTCCAGTAAATAAGCATATCATTTTCCTGAGTATAAGGACCGGCGTTGTGTATCATCAGCGGAACACCCTGCTGATTTCTTTGGTCGGACAGAATACCGATATGCTCATGTGGATCGTCAAACACGACGATATCCCCCGCCTGCCATTGTTCCAGGTTTTCCTCATCCCAGGGGATTATTTCCGTAGTCAGTGAAACCGCGTAACGCTCAAAGAAAACCCGCAGGTTTTTGATCCGGCGGAAATCGATATTCGGATCGGGTTTTCCTTCAACCCGCGGATAAAGTTCCAGGTGGTCGCGAATGTCTTCATCAACCAGATCCTTTAACAAATAACCCGCATTCTTATAAGCACGCCAGATGACATCGGTACAAACCCCCTCATCATCGGGCGGGTATCCTCCATTGTAATAGCCATCCCTGTATATGGGTTTGTTTTCAGCGTCTTTTCTGGCACCCTGCACAATGTCATCGGTATCATTTAACCCGTCCTGATCCTTATCGGACGAGCTGACAACCCTCGGGATGTTCCATTCATACGGGGTGGGCATAACTGATGGGATCGGGGTGGGCTTTGATGATGTAATAAAAATACTCGTAGGCCCGTCCGATCCCCCGATGATTGCAATGTTATTGTTCTGTATCCTGCATCCTGGCACAGCAATACAGAGAATGAATATGAGTGGCAGGAGAATTTTTTTCTTTTGCAGTGTCATTAATATTATCCTTCTTTTTACAAATCTATTTTCCTATAGCGTATTACAATGATGACTATTGTGCAAGCAATGATTTCAAAAGCGATAATTCAATGAGCGCTTGCGCGAATTGTGCGCCAAAACGCGGGCGCTGAAAGCGCCTTCTACACGCAAAAACATCAATGTTTTTGCGTGTGACTTGCGCGTTTTGTGTGCAACTAGTTCATAATTATCTCTGATAATTATGAACGGTCCGCGAGCATTTTATCAAATGCCAGGCTGCATGGGCGAGCAGCAAGCCAAGCTTGCGACCAGCCCCTTCA
>JAAYJG010000306.1 GCA_012523055.1 Ruminiclostridium sp.
ACCGTTCTTCGATAGCCTTCAGCTCATCTTCACCAACATAGTCCTTATCTGCCATTGCTACGGTTTTTGCTACTCTTCTGAACATCAGCTCGGGATTCTCAATTAAGTTGCCATTTTCATCTTTGGCTAAATATCTTCTCTCTAGTACTTTCACTGCGTTTTCTGAAAGCTTCATGCTCTTTTACCCCCATTTTACAATATATTGTATGTTTTATGTCGAATTGTTTCAACATATTGTACATCTATCTTATCGATTTGTGAAAGATTTGTAAAGAGTACTCCTTGTCGCACAGGGCATGAAAAAAGCCGGTAAGCCATATGCATCGGCCATTTATAAAATTTTTCGAATGCGATTATAGTTTGCAGGACGGATCATATCCGTATATCTCATTTACGCTGCCGTCTTTGAGAACAGCACGCTCTATCGAATAAGACTGAATAATGAATGGACGGATACGGTTCATGCATTTTCTATCAATTTCCACTTCCACCATAGCGTTATTTTCGCTGTAGGCTACAACCTTCACCGAGCCATTTTCATATAAATACGGCAGCACCCATCCTTCGGAAAAGGGTATGCTTAGCTTTACATCTTCCGTCTTGGTTTCGAGCCTTTGCTTGATGGCTGCCTTTAATTCATCAAGCCCCATACCGGTTAAGGCTGAAACATTCATTTCTTCCCTGGCATCCCTGAAAAAGGGTGTGCGGAAATCCTCAGCAACCTTATCCCATTTGTTCCACACAACGATGGATGGCTTGCCGGATGCACCCAGGTCGTTCAGGATTTCATCCACGACCCGGATATGATCGGGAGCGAATGGGTCGGACGCATCAGCGACGATTAACAACAGATCAGCCAGAACGGCTTCCTCCAGGGTTGCCTTAAACGCCTCAACCAGGTGGTGCGGGAGCTTGCGGATAAACCCGACGGTATCTGACAACAAAACTGTCACGGCATCGTCGAGCTTTAGCTTTCTAGTGGTGGTATCCAGCGTTGCAAACAGCTTATCCTCGGCAAATACATCCGCAGAGCAAAGTGTATTCAGCAGCGTGGATTTACCGGCATTGGTATAGCCCACAATGGCCACAACAGGCATCTTGTTCTTTTCCCGCTCCCGCCGGACAACCTTCCTCTGCCCCTGTATTTCCTGCAGTTGAGATTTCAGGTAATCAATTCTTCTGCGGATGTGGCGCCTGTCGGTTTCAAGCTGGGTTTCGCCGGGTCCTCTGGTGCCAATACCGCCGCCCAGCCTGGACAAAGCGGTTCCCTGCCCCGCCAGCTTTGGCAGCAGGTAATTCAGCTGTGCCAGTTCTACCTGAACACGGCCCTCCCGGGATTTTGCCCTGCCGGCAAAGATATCAAGGATCAAGCCTGTTCTGTCAACCACCTTGACACCGGTATGGGTTTCGATATTTCGCAGTTGTGAGCTGGATAATTCTTCGTCAAACACAATTAAATCGATCTGTTTGGTTTGCACTGTCTGGCTGATTTCTTTCAGCTTTCCCTTCCCCACCAGATAAGCGGCATCCCTGGCCGGTCTTTTCTGAACAACGGCTTCCACCACATCAGCCCCCGCTGTGTTTGCCAGCTCCACAAGCTCTTTCATCGAGATCTCCGCCTCGCTGACACCGGAGATAAAAACTGTCTGCGGGGTTTCAATGCCGATCAAAAGAGCACGCTCCCGGCCATCCTTTGAGATGATATTCAGTTCCTTGCCGGGTTTGTCACGCTCGGTCACCAGCATCAACAGGTCATGAAGCTCGGGCTGCATCGGTCTGAAAGGGCCAAAGATTTCCGCATCCTCCAGCTCAGCATCAAGTATGGCTGCCGAAACCCCTGTCACTTTTCCGTTTACAGTACCAATGGCCACCATCATGTCAAGGCGTAGCTGCTTCAGTGTGCTGATATCCAGCTCGGATAATTCCGTTGAGCCACCGGGATGGGTATGAATGCAGCGAACTCCTGTAATACCCGTTTCTTTTCTTCGCCCTTCCGCCGCAGTCAGGCTGACGGTTTTGCTGTCACCCACCCTGATATCCTGAACGTTTCCTTTTCTGTCGATGTATATTGCGATTTCCCGGTTGGTTGCACAGGTAATCTCCGCCAGCGTGAGAACCATTTCTTCGGTAAAGATTTGATCCCTTGGGACCTTTATATCATACAATTGCTCCAATACATCAAGAGCACTTCTTTTCATTCCGTCCGTTTGACCGTTAACCTGCATTATTCTTCTCCTTTTTTTCTGTATGGTGACTTGCCTTCATACCTTTTCACCAATTGATCTATCCATGCATGATTTCACTTCAACAAATACAATGAATGAAATTTATTTCATGCATGTTAACACGAATTTGGGGGTTTTATACTTGAAATCCGATGATGTTTCAAGCCAATACCGTGGAATCCATGTATATACTATTTCCTCTTTTGGTTTTATTTCTGCGCATTTTAGAACTTTTTCCGCCTTTACGGATGTCTCTTTTATTAATTTATGTTATGTATTGGTGCTTGAGCAATCTTACTCGTAATTTCTGATCAGGACTTCATCAATCTCTCCCCGCTTATCCGGATTTGAATTGATCGCCCTTTTGGCCTGCACAATATCAATCTTATAATCTATATAAAGCTGTGTGATAAAATCGGTTGCAGAATTAGATAACAGGAAGCGGATTCCCATTTTATTCAGCCTGTCACACACATTTTTCAGCCTGATTTGCTCGCCTTTATTAAAGCCCCCCTTGTCATACCCTGTAAAATTCGCCGTTGTTGACACCGGATCATACGGAGGGTCCAGATAAACAAAACAGTCCTTCTCTATACTTTTCAAACTCTCTTCAAAATCCATGCAGGAAAAACGAATCTCCGCACTGTTAAAGTACTGGCTGACAGCGCGCAATACAGGCTCATTCACAATATTGGGGTTTTTATAAAAGCCATAGGGCGCATTGAATTCACCGGCACGGTTCACACGGAATAAGCCGTTATAACAGGTCTTGTTCAAATAAATGATCCGGGACGCTTTTTCCACAGGGCTCAATCTGTGAAAGCTTTCTGTGTCCCGATCCTTTTCCCGTAGGTTATAAAAGTATTCACTGCTGTTTTCATGCTTTTTCAGATCGCTCACAAGCGCATCAACATCATCCCGGATCACCTGATAGATATTGATCAGCTCGGAATTCACATCATTAATAACCGCTTTTTTCGGACAGAGGGCAAACAGAACGGCACCGCCGCCAATAAAGGGCTCATAATATGTGGAGAAATTATCCGGAACACGCTTCAAAATTTCATCCCGGAGTTGTCTTTTTCCGCCTGCCCATTTAATGACCGGTGCTGCACGAACATTGTTCCTCATATGTAAAACCTCAGCCTCCTGAGAATATTGTATCAAACCCGTGATTGAGATGCTATATCACATAGTAATTTACACAGGAACCTGGACCCCGCCCGGTGTAAAACTAGTCTTCGCTTTCGTAGATGGAGGTGATGATTTTCTCCATGGGAAGCTCTTTGATGGAGATATCCGAGAATTCGCACATCTCTGATAGCTTCCGGATGATGGTGCTGATGGAGTTCTTCTCAAGGTTTACCTCCAGTGTATACTCCAGATCGGAATGCTTTTCATCCACTTTAACCCCTTCCAGGTCAAAGCTCTGAACCGGTCTGGTCAGCTGCAGATGGATAATTTTCTTGGTGCCCAGGTTCAGCCTCAGTTTCATCAGTGTATCATCGAAAACCTTTTGGCCATGGTTGATGATGATCACCTTCTGAGCGAGCTGTTCCACATCCTCCAGGTCATGGGTGGTTAGAATAAAGGTGGTTCCCTTCCGGTTCATCTCACGGATAAAGGCGCGGATACGCTGTTTCGCGATAACATCCAGCCCAATGGTGGGTTCATCGAGGAACACAATCTTTGGTTGATGCAGCATGGCCATGACGAACTCGCATTTCATGCGTTCCCCCAAAGACAGCACCCGGGTGGGCTTTTGAATGATATCCTTCAAATCGAACAATTCGATGAATTCATCCAGCACTTTCTTAAATTCAGCTTCAGTCAGAGAATAAATCGCCTTGTTCATATTAAAGCTGTCGAGGGGTGGAATATCCCATACCAACTGGGATTTCTGCCCGAACACGGCACCGATATGCGTGACATAGGTACCCCGCTGTTTATAGGGAATATAGCCCATTACGTTCATGTCCCCGCTGGTTGGAAACAGCGTGCCGGTAAGCATTTTAATCGTAGTGGATTTGCCGGCCCCGTTTGGGCCCAAAATTCCGGCAATCTGCCCCTCTCCGATCTCGAAGGACACATCCTTCACCGCTTCCACCGTTATCTTTTCCCTGTGGAAGAAGCTTTTCACCGTTTCCGCAAAACCGCTTCCCCGTTTATAGGTGGTATAGGTTTTTGTTAAATTTCGAACCTTGATGATCTCTTCCACAGTTATCCTCCAACTCCTTCATACAGGTGAACCATATGTTTATAGAGATATATTCC
>JAAYJG010000035.1 GCA_012523055.1 Ruminiclostridium sp.
CAGACAATGAAAAGCTGGGCACAGCAAACCCTTGAAAGAATGTCGCTGGAAGAAAAGGCAGGTCAGGTGTTCATCCTGTCCCAATTCAGCTTTGATGAAAATTCCGTGGAGAGAATGCTCGAAAGAATTCACAAACTGAAGCTCGGTGGGGTTTTTCAGTTTCATGTGCCTCAAAGACGGCTTTCGGAAGTGATTGAAGCCTACCAGAAATTTGTCAATATTCCGCTGCTGGTAGCTGCGGATTACGAGGTTGGAACGGGCTGGACCATCAAAGACGGGTTCAGAATGCCCCGGCAGATGGTTCGGGGTTTTGCCGGAGATGAACAGACCGAGCAGCTCATCGGTGAGATCATTGCAAAGCAGGGAAGGGCAGCCGGTGTCACCGTCACCTTCAGCCCCCTGCTGGATTTGAATTCCCACCCGGATAATCCTGATGTGAATATCCGTGCATACGGTGAAGATGTTGAAAAGGTGGCAGTGCTTGCATCTGCCCAAATCAAAGGCCTCGAGCAAAACGGCATGCTCGCGTGCGTCAAGCATTTCCCCGGCAATGGCGGCACCGGAATGGATCAGCATATCATGGCACCCATCCTGCCCTTTTCAAAAGAGGAAATGGAAAATACTTACCTGGAAGTGTATCGGCGCGTGTTTGAACAAACCAATGTGGGCTGTGTCATGGTTGCTCATCTTGAGGTGCCTGCCTATACCACTGAAATCAACCCCAGGAACGGGCGGCTTGTTCCTTCCTCCGCTTCCAGTGAGATTGTGACCGATCTCTTAAGAGGGAAACTGGGTTATAAGGGCCTTATCATCACTGACGCCCTTGATATGGGTGGTATCACCTCTCATTATACCCATGAGGAGAGGGTGGTTAAATGCCTGCAGGCTGGCTGTGATTGTTTGCTGGTGTTCCAGGAAAGCTGTGAAAATGAAGTGAATGCCGTTTTGGAAGCAGTCCGTTCCGGAAGCCTTTCCATGGAAAGGCTGGATGATGCCGTATTGCATGTTCTGCAAGCGAAAGAAAGGCTTGGGCTGCATCACACCAGAGGTCTTCCGGCCCCGGACGAGGTTAGGCGCGATCTGTTCAGGAACGAGAACTATGCGGATTTCCGTGATTTAATACTGCAAAAAGGTATAACGCTTTACAGAAACATGGGCGATGTCCTCCCCATCGGTGATATCAGGGGAAAGAGGGTGCTGGTGCTAAACACCTTCAACCCGGACTCCATGACCTGGCAGGCCAACAAGGATTTTACGCTGCCTGTTGATATCACTCCCCGGCTTTTAAAGGACAGAGGCGCGTTGGTTGAAGAAATTGAAATCCGGGATTATATGCCCAATTCAGCCTTGTATGAGATTCTGGACAAAATTGCGAAGGTCGATTACACTTTTTATAACTTCTTTATCTGGCCCATTTGGGGCGTTGGAACCCTGATCCCCAACAAATGTGCCTTACGGTTGTTTTATTATGGGATGCTGGTCATCGACAAGCCTATCATCATTACATCCTTTGGCAGCCCTTATGTGATGCAATACTGCCCAAATGCCCCTGTTTACCTGTGTACCTTTGAAGAGACCGAAGCCGCGCAGCGTGCCGCGGTGAAGGCCTGGTTCGGGGAAGCTAAAACAACAGGCCGATCTCCCGTAAACCTGAAAGATGTTTTCAGCATTGGTGACGGGATAGAAATATAACGAGGCCCAATGTCCCCCACCTCTATAGGTGGCGGGTACCGATTACCTTAATCAGGCGGCGAGCATATCTCCCGCCTCGATATAACAGTGTGTTGCGATTGCAAGCAATCGCTTCCGTTGTTATAATACGGAGAGGTCATCCTTTCCTTCTGAATACAAGTACAGGGTTTTCTGTTACATCAGCAGAGAACCCTGTTTTCATATATGCCGGACAGGTTGATTTTGTATGCAACAACGAGAATTATATGAAATGAGCGCTTGCGTTAGGAGACCGTTCGGAAAAGCATATTTATTCATAAGACACTTTTCATGGCTTGAAACCCGCATAGTTCCGCTCATTATTACATGTTTATGCGTGTTTCTATAGAATAAACAGACTTTCCGAGCCGGCTCCTGGCATTGAATAATCTGTTTCATATGCTCTGTATCGACTCCTCCAGCTTCTTTAAATCTGGAATAAGCACTTTCTTGTTGCCGATAGGCTCAATCAATCCTTCATCCTGCAAGAGGCTGAGCTTACGGCTGACGGTCTCCCTGGTTATGCCGATATAGTTGGCTATTCCTTCTCTGCTAAGAGGCAGCTCCAGCAGAATTCCATCCTTTTGCGCCTTGCCGAACTGTGAGGCAAAATCGATTAAAACCGAGGTGACCCGGGACTCGCTGCTTTTTGTTCCCATGTTTTGCAGCGCATCTTCCAGTCGTTCCATCCTTCGGCTCATCTCTTCAAGCATTTTTACAGACGTTTCCGGGTGATTTTTCAGAAAGTTTATAAAAGCGCTGCCCGATATCAGACATATCTCGGTTTCTTCCAGGGCTTCAATAAAGAAGGTGGATTTCAACTTTTGGAAAAGGTTTCTCTCCCCGAAAAAGTCTCCTTCGGACAAGATATATAAGATCTGTTCTTTGTCTTCCTGAGTGTACCGAAACACCTTAACCTTTCCTTTATGAAGGATCATCAAGCTCTCCTGGATATCTCCCTCCATCAAAAGGAACTCACCTTTCCGGTACTTTTTCCGGAGAATCAGCAAATGGATTTTCTCCTGTTCATCACAGTTCAATGAGGAAAATGCAGGTACCTTTGATACACAATTCCTGCCTCCGCATCGTTTACAGACATTGCAGCCGTTTTCCAAAATAACACCTCCCGTTCGTCATAAGGGTAAAAGGTTTAACAGTAACATCAGTAAAACTCCCGATAACACGGTGATGAACAAGTTTTTTGTTTTGTAAGCGATAAAGATGCATGGCACCGCAGCCAGCAGGTTTCTGTTGTGTAGGCTGAAGTTCAGCTTCCCTTCGGATATCAAGATGCCAGGCACCAACAATGCCGACAGCACTGCCACCGGAATGTATTTCAACCACTGCAGAAACCATTCCGGAATGTTCATTTTTGACAGTATAACCACCGGCAATACCCTGGGCAGGTATGTTACCAGGCTCATTCCAAGGATGATAAGGATTGTTTCTTGTTCCATCGTTCAGCCACCATTCCAACTGTCGCAGCCACTACGGCGGCGATGATCACATTCCAGTTTCCTTTTAAAGTTAACGCAGCCAGCAGTGACAGAGCTCCGGCGCATACCGCCACCAAAAGATCCCTGGCTTTTTTCATCTGCATCAGCAAAAGCCCGATAAACATCCCGGACAGGGCAAAATCAAGGCCCCATTTTGTTGCCTGGGTCAGCTGTGCGCCAAAAATCCCACCCAATACGGTTGACAAAATCCAACAGGTATGCGAGGCAAAGTGCAGCCCGGAGAAATAACCCGGTGTGGCTTCATGGCTTTGAAGATAATTCCCGGATACCGCAAAGGTTTCGTCTGTAATCCCAAAAGCAAAAACTGCCTGCAGCCGGGTTGAAATCTTCTTCAAATGGGGTGACAGAGAGGCGCTCATCAGCAGGTGCCGTAAATTGACAAAAAATGTTGTCATGACGATGGATACCGCATCAGCGCCGGAGGACATCATCGCTGCCGCGATAAACTGGGCGGAACCAGCATATACAAACAAGGACATCACAAGGATGTCCATTACCGAAAGCCCCTGTTGCGCAGCTAAAATCCCAAAGGCCAGCCCAATGGGAATGTATCCGAGCAAAATGGGCACTGACGCCTTTAATCCAATTTGCCATTGCTTGTGCATAAAACTCTTCCTTCTGCGATTGCTGTTGATGAAAAGTGTCGTTTACCTGATTATTATAGTCCGTAAAATAGCAGTGGTCAATGTTTTGGTCAAGAACAAACGATATGAAAACAGGCGATGAACCACGGTTTCAAACCTGTAATCCATCACCTGTTATGGGGGGTTATTTTAATTTCTTATCTACCATGCTGCAGAAGGTTATCTTCGTTTATCAGGAATTTCCCGCTTTCTTTTCTCAGATGACCTTTTTCATTCCTGTCAGTATTTTTTTGATGCTGTGCTCTGACAGGCTGTATTGAACGGATAAATCGGTGATGCCGATTCCGTTGATATGTTTTGTAACGATCTCCATATTTCTTTTCATGTAATGCTTCCGTGTGCCATTGGCTTCGCCCCATTTTGCACGGACTTCTTCCTTGCGGGGAATATAAACCACTTCACCTTGAATATAGTGTTGGATTTGATCTAAAAGCCATTCGGGCAACATTGTTTTCGCATTGTTATACTTCACTGTGCCACACTCCTTTTCGTATCATACCAACCCTGGAATACCCAACAAGCTGCGCCATCCATATGTTTTGGCTCATACCGAAGACTCAGCAAACAGAAAATGCCCGCTTCGAACAACCGCCGCGGACATTAAAAAGGCACGATAACCTTGTATCGTGCCGTAATCTTCAAAAATGTATACTTTCTCCGGAAACCGTTTATAACAGTATTTTACAATGAAAACAACTGCTATAGCTGCTATCAGCCAGCTACCAAAAAACCGGAGAAACCAAACAGGAAACCTATGCAAGTTTCCAATGCTTTGTCAGGCATAAGGGTTACTCTTAAATTCGCAGAAGGCAAATCAAAATCTTCTTCTGCCACTATTCAGTTAGACCTGGACCACCTTTAAAATTATATTGGTACGATGTCTGAATACGATAGTTTTCATGAAATACACCCCTTTCCTGCATAGTTTTACATCAATACAGCTTCCATTATATTGCAGACTGAAACGAGGGTCAAGAGAAAGATTGAATATATTTATTCTTTCTCCATTGAAATGTTACTGCTGTTCTCCTCCCACCGGTCTCCCCTTTTAGCCACTTCTTCATATTTCCAAGCTGAAAACAACGACAAAAGCATCACCAGCTAAGCATCTTCCCCCACTTTTATCAACTCTGTGATGAGCGAACGATAAAATACTATCTCTCCGGTTGTTACTTTTTCTTTAGTGATGGTATACTTTAATTGAACACTCATTTTCAGGAGGTGCACCGTGGAATATCGTTTATTTGACAAAATTGGAAAGCCGGTTTCATTGTTTGGAATCGGTTGTATGCGTCTGCCCACAATCAAGGTGGAGGGTAAAAATGTAATAGATGAACCGGAGGCTATCCGGATGATTCGGTATGGTATTGATCATGGCGTGAATTATATCGATACAGCTTATTCCTATCATGATGGGACAAGTGAGTTGCTTGTGGCAAAAGCGCTGAAGGATGGCTACCGTGAAAAGGTTTTTCTTGCAACAAAGTCACCCGTCTGGCTGGTTCATGAGTACAGCGATCTGGAGCGTCTGCTCGATGAACAGCTTCGCAAGCTGGAAACTGATTCTATCGATTTTTATTTGTTACACGCCCTTATTAAAGAAAGATGGGATAAAGTAAAAGCCATCAACGCCATGGATTTTATGGAAAAGGCCAAAGAGCAGGGAAAAATCAAACATATCTGTTTTTCTTTTCATGACAATGCCGAAGCCTTCCGTGAGATCATCGACGGCTTCAACTGGGATATGTGTCAGATTCAGATGAATATTATGGACATGCATGATCAGGCAACCGTTGAAGGTTTGAAATACGCGGGCTTGAAGAACATTCCTGTTGTCATAATGGAGCCGTTGAAAGGTGGAAAGCTTGCCACCAGTGTAAATGATGACATCCGGGCCATCTGGAACCAGTCCGAAGTGAAGCGGACGCCGGTAGAGTGGGCCTTCCGCTGGCTGTACAACTTCCCGCAGGTGATGACGATTTTGAGCGGTGTCAGCACCATGGAGCAGCTGCAGGATAATCTGCGAATTTTTACGGAAGCGAAAGCTGGCAGTATGGATGAAAACGAGCTGTCTTTGGTGGATCAGGTGCGGGAGGTATACCGCAAAAAGACTGTAATTCCCTGTACGTCCTGCGAGTATTGCCTGCCCTGCCCTCAGGGTGTTTATATTCCCGGAGTTTTCGGCCTTGTGAACGAAGCCGCCATGTATGGCGACGAAAACGGCCCAAGAAATCATTACCGTAATTTTTTCATCAGTGAAAATGCCGACGCTTCTCATTGCGTGGAATGCGGTCAGTGCGAAGCTGCCTGTCCTCAGCAAATTTCTATCATCAGTAAGCTGAAGGAGTCCCACCGTTTTTTAGTTCAGAAGTAAGCCGCTGCAAATAGAAGCGTAACGACCAGCCCGGGTTGCATGGGCGAGCAGTGAAGCGAAGCGTAACGACCAGCCATTTTATCAAAAGCCTGCATTGAGTGACTCGATCTTTAAAAACCCGGAGAGTTATAAACTTTTCGGGTTTTCCACGTTTTTGACGTTAACGAGCAGCTCTGGAAAACATCGCAAATGGTTCCCAGCTGTGGTTTACTGAAGTAACAGAATACTTACAGCCATGACGGCCATACCGGCAATTAAACCGTATATGGACAGGTGGGGTTCCCCGTATTCTCTCGCGGTTGGCAGCAGCTCGTCCAAGGATATAAAGACCATGATCCCCGCCACAGCTGCAAAAATAACGCCAAACATAACATCATTGAAAAAAGGCATCAGAATCAAAAAGCCCAGTAAAGCTCCGACCGGCTCGGACAGCCCGGAAAGAAAGGACATCCTGAACGCCTTCTTTCGGCTTCCGGTTGCATAATAAACCGGTATGGACACCGCAATTCCTTCGGGAATGTTATGGATGGCAACAGCTACGGTAATGGCAATCCCAAGGGTTGGATCCTTCAATGCGGCCGTAAAGGTGGCAATTCCTTCAGGGAAGTTGTGAATGGCGATGGCTATGGCGGCAAAAGTACCCATGCGCATCAACTTTGCCTGTTCCACCACATTTTCATTCATTGATTCCACCCGTTTTACTTCATGAGGGTTCTCCCCAGAGGGAATAAGCCTGTCAATCAGGGCAATAAACAGAATCCCTGCGAAGAACGCGGCTACGGTAATCCATGAGCCCTTCTTCTGACCAAGGGCCAAAACCAATGAATCCTGAGCTTTTGCAAAGATATCGATCATGGACACATAGATCATCACACCGGCTGAAAAACCCAAAGCGATGGATAAAAAACGTGTATTTGTCTTTTTGGAGAACAAGGCCATCAAGCTGCCGATTCCGGTGCAAAGCCCTGCAAGAAGTGTCAGACCGAAGGCGAAAAATACATTATTCCAGTCCATCTCATCCCCTCATTCATACCAGTTTGTTCATTTATACCACTTTAAATGAGGAATTAACCGTAATATCAGTTGAAAAAAACATCACAACCCAGTAAACTAAGTATATAGAAATATTGTTCCGCGCAGCAGCTGTCTTCACACGTCAGCCGCTGACCTGCGCTAAAGTAATTTTGGGTATCGGGGTTCCACAGGTGATCTCATTTGTAAGTATCTTCGGGGGAAAACATGGTTAAACGCCGCAAAAGCACCAAAGTTTATAAAAAATTTATCCTGTCCTACATCATTACACTGATGATACCCATGCTGATCATGTCATTTATCGTCTTCTACCATTTTGTCAACGTACTAAAAGATGAAGTAAAGGCCAACCTGCATAATCCATTCGTTAAGAGCATTGATAACCTGGAGGCTCAAATTGAGCAGTTGTCCAGAACCTCTCTGCAAATCGAGCTGAACAGCTTTCTTAGGACAGTGAACATCAATGATGTTCCTTATGATGCCATCCATGTAAAAACTGAATTACTGAAATATAACACAAACTCATTTGTCGATGAGATTTTTCTATACAACTACAGGGACGAATATATTTACTCCTGCAATTACCTCTGTACACTGCCCGTTTTCAACAGTTTCATTCTTGGGGGAAGTAACACCTTTGATCTGCTTGCATTCAAGGATCAAAACGAGCAGGAAGGCTTTCGGTTTTTCCCCATGGATTCCATGTATCTGGCCAACCGGCAAAGCCATCTGATGTATCTGAAGAAAATCCCCATTCAGGGTACCCGACCTCATGGAATTATCATGTACATGATCCCACAGTCATCCCTGCAAAGCGTTCTGGCCCCATCCATCACGGGAAACAGTTCCGTGTTTGTGATCGATCCGCTCACCCGGGATATCATTTTTCATTTTTCAGAGGAACAGAATGAAGAAATGGTGCAGGTTTTTCAACAGATGCTATACGCCTCTCCAACAACCACGAACCTCACCGAGGTTGAAATATCCAGAAATAAATATTCTCTCAGCTCGTATGAGCCGAAGAATATGCCCTACCTTTTTATTCAATTGATGCCCAATGATTTGCTGTCCAACCGCATTCATCTGACTCGCAATGTCTTTCTCATCAGCACGGTGATCATCATCATTCTCAGCGGTATTGTCATCGCCATTCTGATGCGTATCAATTACCGACCTATTAAAAAACTAAAAACATTGATAGAAGAGAACAATCAGTTTTCCTCCAAAAGCTTTGCCGGTGATAAGCTGAACGAGCTTGAATTGCTGGAATATGCTTTGCTGCAGTACAACCGGGAAAACATTGACCTGAAGGAATATTCTCAGGCTAACCATGCAGCCGTAAAAAGCTATCTGATCGATTGCTTCTTGTCCGGGCAAGCCCGTGAAATTGATAATATCCTGGAAACCTGCAAAAAAGCCGGGTTGACCTTTGACAAAAACTATTACTGTGCTCTGGTGATGAAAAGCAGCAGTATCTCAAGCCTGCCCGACACCCAGCTGCAGGACGCGGCAGACTCCATTCACCAGCCCGAAAAGTTTCAGATGTTCCTGCACCGGGATATCCATATGAACAGTATTGTGATGCTGCTTGGCTGCGCTACAAAAGATGAAAACCATACCCGGCTCATCGCCCTGCACCTGATCAAAACCCTGAATGACGATTATGGGAACGATGTCCGTGTAGGTGTGGGAAATTACTATGAAAGCATATTTGATATCGATGTTTCTTATGAGGAAGCCGTCAAAGTGCTGGATCACAACAGAATTCTTTCCAAATCCCATATCATGATGTATAGTGACATCTCAAAAAAGTGTGAGAAAAACATTCAATATCCCCTCGCGCTGTTTGAAAGCCTGGAAGTTGCGGTGCGCAACAGCGATGTTTTTAATATTGAAGAGACCATCGCACAGCTGGTTTATTTCATGAAAAATGAGAACCTGAGCATCATGCGTGCAAAGAACATCTGCTATGATACGGTGAATACCATCACCAGGGAGCTTTTAAAGAAGTATAATCACTCTCCGCTGTTGAACAAGCCTTATATTGAACGAATTTATGGAAGCGATTTGACCACATTTGCTGATATCGAAGCTGTTATGCGGGAAATTTCCGATGACATCACCAACTATCTGAATGAAGATACGCAATCCTATGAGTTGAAGCTATTGCAGCAGATCGTGAAATACATCCGGGACAACTATCCGGATCCGGAGTTCAGCCTTCAAAGCCTGGCAGACTCGCTGCAGATGTCTACCCCTTACCTGAGCCAGTATTTTAAGAAAAACACCGACTTTACCATTTCTGAGTATGTGAACCGTCTGCGCATGGAAAAAGCGAAGGACCTATTGCTGAAAACCGAGCTGAGCGTTCAGGAAATCGCCGCCCAGGTTGGTTACTACAGCGTTTCAAGCTTTATCCGAAAGTTTCGTGAAAAGGAAAACGTCACCCCGGGCCAGTTCAAGAAAAAATACGCCTAGTTTACACCGGTATTTACTCCGGGCGGGGACCAGATTAATTCCTGATGTAAAAATGATGTGAACAAAAATGAAAGGGCCGCTTTCTGGCCGATTGATCGGATCAGAAAGCGGTCCTTTTTGAATCACGGAGGCTGTAACAAAGTTCTTTCAGCAATAAACCGCTGGTGGGATTTTTATACCAGGTTAAAAATCACTTTGGAACACAAGCCCCACCCATGTCTAAAGCTTATTTGCCTTCGACTCTTGCGAATGCGGTTTGATACAGTTCAAGATATCTGTCCACGCCCAGTCTCTTCAACTCAGCGATAAAGCCATCCCATTCCTGGTCGATACCACCTTCGACAATCCATTCGGCCGCTTTGGAATCCACATAGCTGGCGATGTCGGTTTGCAGCAGGGACAGTTCTTCAACCTCTTCGGTGCTGAATTTATATGGGTAGTTGTAAGGCCATTTGCTCAGGTATGGTCTGTACACTTCGCAAGCCTTTAATTTTGCAACGCTGCTTGCCTTCTCAGCCACATATTCATCCAGGGTCTTTTTGGTAAGGAGCGTACAACCCTGAGCAATCGGAGCTGTCATGAACCATTCTGTCGGGTCAACACTCTTCGGGCGCAGTCCGGTGTTTACTTCATATTTTCCCGGGGATGCTGCAGAAGGAACCAAAGCTTCGGCTTCACTGTATCCGGCTGGTTTGAACATACCAAAGGCCATTTGCGGGGTATACTGCTCCTGGTTGCAGTGGTCAATCCATCTGACCAGCATTTCAGGGTTTTCACAGGCGGAGGTGATTGCAAAGGCACCTTCCTTGATGCTTACTTCAGCCCTTGCCCATGTGACGGTTCCATTGGGAGCCTTCAGCGGAGGAA
>JAAYJG010000307.1 GCA_012523055.1 Ruminiclostridium sp.
GATCGAAAAAGATGCAGAGGTTTTTGAACCGCTGTCAGCCGCTTATGGCATCCCGAAGGAAGATCCCAACAGGGAAGCTGTCCTGGAAAAGGCGCTTGTTGCCGCTTGTTCCGTCCCGATGGATATTTTGAAGGAAGTTTCGGGAATTCTGGATGTGATCGTGCAGTTAACAGTGAAAGGTTCCAAGCTTGCTGTCAGTGATGTGGGTGTTGCAGCATCTGCATTAAGAAGCGCCATGGAAAGCGCGATTTTAAACATTTACATCAACACCAAGATGATGAAGGATCGGGAATATGCACTGAAAACCAACATTGAGGCCGAAGAAATCCTTAATAGCGGTGTTAAAACCTGTAATGAAATATACCGAAGGGTATCGGGCGAACTAAAGGGTTAAGCCTTTCATGAAAAACCTAAAAGACGTTTGGCGACGGTTGGTTAAAAACATACAGCACCGACGGATAACTTTGAGTGTCATGAAAATATGAAATGGAGGATACTATGCAGGAATTAAGGGGAATGCCGGTTGTCAATAGCCTTGCGGATAAATTCAGGAATGATATCGATCAGCTAAAAACAAGGGGTATTGAACCTAAGCTGGGTATTGTCAGAGTGGGTGAACGTGAAGATGATCTGGCGTATGAAAAGGGAATCCTGAAAAGGTTTTCAGCGGTTTCCGCCGCGGCGCAGGTCTTTGTTTTGCCTGTGGATTGCACGCAGCAGGAGCTCGAGCAAACAATTCAATCTTTAAACGATGATAAAAACATACATGGAATTCTTCTGTTTCGGCCATTGCCAAAACATCTGTCGGAAGACAAAATTAAATCCATGATCGCCCAGGGCAAGGATGTGGATTGCATGGGCACAAACAATATCGCCCATGTATTCGCCGGGAATAAAAATGGTTTTCCCCCGTGTACACCACAGGCTGTTATCGAGTTGCTGGATCATTACGGGTATGATTTGACGGGTAAAAAAGTGACGGTCATCGGGCGCAGCATGGTTACCGGCAAACCGCTTGCCATGCTGTTATTGGGTAAAAACGCCACCGTAACGATTTGTCATACAAAAACGAAGAATCTGGCTGACGAATGCAAAAAAGCCGACATTCTGATAGCTTGTGCCGGCGCGGCGAAAATGGTGAAAGAAAGCTTTGTTCACCCGGATCAGATCGTGATCGATGTGGGTATTAATATGGATAATGGAAAGCTGTGCGGCGATGTGGATTATGAGGCCGTTTCGGGCATCGTAAAAGCGATCACGCCGGTGCCGGGTGGTGTGGGCACTGTCACCACATCGGTTCTGCTTAAGCATACGCTGCAAAGCGCAGCCAAATGTTCATCGTGAAGAATTACTGAACACAATTCGGGTGAGAGTTCGCGGATCTGCTTTAGCCTGCTGCTCGCCCATACATCTCGGGTGTAATGCAATTGCAAAGCAATTACTTGTGTTGTTATAAAAGAAAGAGAGAGCTATCATGTCCTGTGATAAGACCAACGCCATGCGGATTCTGGATAAGGCCGGAATTCTTTATCATGCATTGTCCTATGATAACTTCGATGGAAAAATAGACGGAATTTCCGTTGCTGAAAAGCTTGGGCTGCCTGTTGAAATGGTCTATAAAACTTTGGTGACCCAGGGAACCAGCAAAGCGTACTATGTTTTTATCATTCCGGTTGCCGGCGAACTGGATCTAAAAGCGGCAGCAAGGGCGGTTGGAGAAAAGGCCGTTGAAATGATCAAAGTTACGGACATTCAAAAAGTCACCGGATATATCCGCGGCGGCTGTTCCCCGATAGGGATGAAGAAAATGTATAAAACCGTTCTTGACAGTTCCGCAGAATTACTGGACACAATTGTTGTAAGTGCCGGAAAAATCGGCTGTCAGATTCAGCTGAACCCTTCAGAACTGATAAAGTTGATTCACGGGGAGAGCTGGCAGCTAACAATGGCAAACTAACTGCTTTTTTCTTCCGAATACAGCTTATACAGCTCTTCTGTAGCCAGAGCCATTTTCGTGACCGAGAATTTTTTACCCTGCGGGTAAATATAGTATGTATCGTGCAAGGTTGACAAGTCGATGCAGTCACCTTTTTTGAAGTATTCAAATTCAATATGGCACGAGTACATGGAAAGCGGTTCCTTCCGCAAGCTCAGCCGGCCGCTTTCGAAGTCACCTTCAAGGGTAAACCCGTCCATCCCGTGGGTTAATCTCCCTTTACCCAGGCGAATATAGCCTTTTGAATTCGGCAGTGAATCAACGATGACATCACCTGCCCACGCATAGGTTTTTTCTTCAACTTGTTTGCGAACCTGACTTCTTTCAAATTCGTACCAATCGGGAATGTGGGAGAACTCTGTCTCTCCCTGAACGGCGCTCAGTTCTCCAAGCTCGGACAGAACCCATTCCTTACCGCAATGTCCGCACCAAATTTTATTCCCCTGAGAGTTCATTTCATATTCCGTCATGCAATTCGGGCATTGATACAAAACCTTATGCAGGCCTTCTGCATTCTTTTTGTATTGAATGCGTACGTTGTTTTCTTTTTGCCATTTGTATTCATCATAGTGAAAAGCTTTGTCAATACGCTGAAAAATCTCCTCGTTGGATAGCTCCTCTGTTTCTTTCTGTGTGATCAGCTGGGTGAAATCTGCTGCGATGCGGATATTTCGTTTTTTCAGGTTCCATACCGGTGAGTTGAGGTAGTTGCCATGCATATTCAAAACAACAACCGGAACCTTCAAAAGCTTGACGATCTTTCCCAGTGATTTGGGAAGTACCGCATTCGTACCCACTAAGGAGTATCTGGCTTCCGGATAGATGACGACAATATCTTTGTTTTTTTCGATGACATGGCGGATATGTCTGATCAAAGTAATGTCGTTTGTAAATTTCCGTTTGCAGATGCACCCAACTTTGCGCATGAGCCATTCCCGTCCAATATAGCCATCTATCGCGACGACATAATTGGCGCGGTGTGGGAAAATGGCAGCGGTGGTTACTTTGAAATCAAGAAAGGCCATATGTGTGCAAAGCAGAAGATATGGCGGCTTTAACCCTTCCATATTCACCTTGTTCAGCTTCAGTCCGCGCATCCAGACAGCAGGAAAGCTTAAGGCCCAGGTCACTGGCTTCAGGAATAATTGCTGTCGTTCAGGCTTTTTTTCCATATCAAACTTGATGCTCTCTTTGGGTGCTGATGTCATGTGTGATCCTCCGATCTGAATTTGAATGCCTGTTTATCCGTATAACTGTTTATCGGTGATTCAGCCCCAGATGGTTAACAGATATTGTTCCTGGCGTATCGCATTGCAAGCAATTGCTTCCGTTGATATAATGGATGTATGATAAAAACAAAAAAGATATGAATCGAGCAATTAAAAATTCGTCAGGGAAATGAGCGATCATCATGAAAAATATGATCCTAATCGATTTGGAGACACAAAATTTTGATGTGCGAACCGGTATCTATGAAGTTGCCTGCCTGGTGATTGAAGATTACAGGGTAGTGGATCAGCTTTATTTGGGCAAGAAGATTGATGGCTATACAGGCAGCACCCGGTTTGGCTTTGGTCATCATAATATTAGCAGGGACAAAGACAGCATCGGAAGGTTTAGAGCGTTCATTACAAAATACCCATATCCTCTGGTAGCTCACAATGCTTCATTCGACAGGAAGTTTCTGCTTTACTACCGCTGGATCGACACAAGCTATCCAACCTACTGCTCCATACAGGCAATCAAGCGTGAA
>JAAYJG010000006.1 GCA_012523055.1 Ruminiclostridium sp.
CAATGGAAACGTGGAATCGATTATGCCGGTCACTGCATGCCGAACAATACCGGTAACAGCGCAAAAACCGCCATGATTATCTTCACATCGGGCACATCAGCCATGCCTAAGGGCGTGATGCTCAGTCATGGGAACCTTTTAGCCAATACCCATGCTATCCTGGATTATCTTCAACTAACCCATGGTGATTCCGTATTGGTCACCCTCGCATTCAGTTATTCCTATGGTAATTCTCTTCTGTTAACCCACATTGCGTCAGGAGGAGCCCTTTACCTGGAAAATTATGCGGCTTTCCCGGTAAAGGTGATCGACAGCCTGAAGTCCATGCAGCCAACAGGCTTTTCAACGGTGGGGTCATACCTGAACCTGATGTTGAAAGCGGCGCCTGTTGAAAGCTTGGGGTTCTCAACATTGAAATACATCACCTTTGCAGGGGAGGCCACCAACTATAGCATGCTGCTGCAGCTTCAAAAGGTATACCCTGAACTGAAAATCTTTGTGATGTATGGGCAGACGGAGGCTTCAGCCAGGCTTAGCTTTCTGCCCAGCCAGCTTCTTGCGCTTAAGTCGGGTTCGGTGGGCAAGGGTCTGAGCAATGTGGAGCTGAAGGTTGTGAATAAGCGGGGAGGTCAGGTTGCACCTGGTGAAACCGGTGAAATTCTGGCACGTGGCCCCAATATCATGCAAGGATACTGGCATGACGAGGAAGCAACCAAAGCTGTGATTCAAAACGGCTGGCTGCATACTGGAGATATCGCTACCGTGGATCAGGACGGATATATTTTCATTCAGGGACGCAGCAACGATATCATCAAATATCTTGGTCATCGGATAAGCCCCATGGAGATAGAAAGCTGCATCAATAAAATCCCCGGGGTCCTTGAGTCGGCGGTCATAGAGACAATGCATAAGGATGAAATCTGCATCAAGGCCTTTGTCGTAACCGACGGGAAGGTTTCAATTGAAACCATTCATGAACACTTAAGGTCGGTGCTTCCACCCTATAAAAGGCCCGCAATCATTCAGGCAATTTCAGAAATTCCCCGGACAACCAACGGGAAAATTAAGCGAGCAGCATTAAGAGAGGCTGAATTATGTGTGGGATAGCGGGTATTATTGGAAAAGCACCAGTTGAAACCAGTCTGCTGCAAACCGCAGCGGAAATCCTTGCCCATCGGGGCCCGGACCAACGTTCCATATACGCGTCCGGGAACATGGGTTTTGCCCTCTCCAGGCTTTCTGTCGCGGATTTGCAATATGACAGCCAGCCGGCCTTTAATGAGGACAAATCGATTGTAGTGATATTGGATGGAGTGATTTTCAACGCTATGCAGTTGAGAAAGAGCCTGGAGCATAGGGGGCACCGGATCATAAAAACCTCTGATGCCGCTGTTTTGGCGTATTTGTATGAAGAATATGGCACCGGACTATTTGAAAGGCTGGATGGCCAGTTTTCCATTGCGATCTGGGACAACGCAAAAAAACGTTTGGTATTGGCCAGAGATAGAATCGGGAAAATGCCGCTGTTTTATACGACAAAAAAGGATAGCTTTCTATTCGGATCGGAAATAAAGGCTGTTCTGGTACTGGGAGATACCAGGCCTACGCTGTCGGGCAAGGTGTTGCATGAGATACTGACCTACTTGGCTCCGGCTGGCGAGGATTCGATTTTTGAGGAAATTAAAATGCTTCTGCCCGGCCAGTGGATGGTATATGAGAATGGTATGATTCGATCAAAAAGGTTCGTACAGCTTGCTTTCAGACAGGCGGTATCCCGGAACGCAGCCGATGCAACCGAGGAACTGGAAGCTCTTTTAATACGATCTGTTGGCAAACGGATGACGGGGGACCTGACTGTATCAGCATATCTCAGCGGAGGCCTTGATTCCAGTCTGACTACTGCCATCGCCGCAAAGCATTTCAACAAAGAACTGGATACCTTTTCCATCTCATTTGAAAACCCGGATTATGATGAATCCCATTTTCAACAGCTTATGGCAAATGAATTGAACACCCGGCACCATTCTGTTACCTTTGGAGAAGACGATTTTATGAACCTTCTGAAAAGTTGTGTGACTCACACCGAAACGCCTTTTCTCAGAACGGGTCCACTGCCGATGATGAAGCTTTCCTCCTGGGTGCGGGAGCATGATCGTCATGTAGTGCTCACAGGGGAGGGGTCAGACGAATTTTTTGGAGGATATGACCTTTTCCGCGAGGTAAAAATCAGAAATTTCTGCAGGAAGGATCCTGATTCCAAATATCGGAGCCTCCTGTTTAAGAGGATTAACCAGTTCGTGCCGGGTTTGAAGAACATGTCAGCGAAGGCTTTATCCTTATATTACAATAGTGTGCGCCACGAAGGCGAATTTGGATCGCATTTGTCCAGGTGGGGGAGTGCAAGGTTTTTTAGGCTTTTTTTAACCGATGAAATCAACGCTTTTAATGAAACCGGAAGTCAGGATTTGCTGTGGAATTACCTGCCTGAGGGATATAAGGATTATTCTGCGGTTCAGAAGGCTCAGCAGCTTGAAATCATGATTTTTATGGAAAGATATTTGCTGTCCACGCAGGGGGACAGGGTATCCATGGCAAACAGTGTGGAATGCAGGTATCCCTTTTTGGACGGTGACGTAGTGGATTACGCGCTGGGGTTGGATGACAAGCTGAAAATAAGGGGCTTAACCGAGAAATATCTTGTCAGGCGTGTCGCGGAAAAGTATCTGCCGAAGGAAATTCTGCAGCGCAGGAAGTTCCCTTACCGTGCGCCAGTGGCAGTGCAGAAAATCTTAAGAGATCCTTATTTTCAATATGTTCTGTCTTCGGAAATGCTGAAGAAATTTCATATTTTCAAACCGGAAACCGTCGAATCATTTCTGAAGAAGGTCTTTGAAAAAAATATTTTAAACGAAAGAGAACTGATGCTGTTCATGGGAGTACTTACAACCCAAACCCTCTGCGACTGTTTTTGCACTGGTATGTATCTGTATGAAGATTTACCACGGGCAAGGCTCCAGTTCCCAGGCAATTCACAACAAAATTCACAAGAGGGACAGGTACCTGTGTAAATTTATAAATGAATTATCAATTTGACCATGGCTCCCGACCCAGGTCTGTGAAAGGATTATGATGCTGATGAAAATTCTGATGGTCAATAAATTCCTGTATCAAAATGGCGGCAGTGAAACCTATATGTTTCAGTTGTCCGAATACCTCGAAAAAATGGGCCACGAGGTCGC
>JAAYJG010000036.1 GCA_012523055.1 Ruminiclostridium sp.
CAGGTACATTCCATGGTCTTGGGGTCAAGCATTTGCAAAGATATCTGGATGAATTCTGCTACAGGTTCAACCGTAGGTTTTTTGGTTGTGAGTTATTTAACCGTGTTTTGTTTAGCTGTATCACCTCACAAAAAATTATGTATACTGAGTTAACGTCATAATCATTAACTGAAATATATAGACTTATGTTATCGAAAATAGAGTATGATAAGGATTTTATTATGATGATTATTATGCTAGATAGTAATGGAGATGAATATTCTCAAATTGTTTATTCACAGTCATTTGAAGAAGATATATAATCAAATAGAAAATTAGAGCCTGTGAAGAAAAGTCTGTAAATTAAGCTTTCTATGATAAAATAATAAATCATAGGAGGCTTTTTTATGGCAAAAAGACGTGAACCAATGAGTGAGGGCAAAAAGAATATCATCGCAAGTTTGCTACAGGAGTACGACATAAAGTCAGCTGATGACATTCAGGAAGCCTTGAAGGATCTGCTGGGTGGAACGATACAGTCCATGCTGGAAGCAGAAATGGATGACCATCTTGGGTATGCCCCGTATGAGCGAGCAGACAACACTAATGCCCGCAACGGGAAGAAGAACAAAACAATCCGCAGCAAATACGGAGAAATGGTTATCGATGTTCCCCAGGATCGAGAGAGCTCCTTCGAGCCCCAAATAGTCCATAAACGTCAAAAAGACATTTCTGGAATTGAAGACAAAATCATTGCCATGTATGCAAAAGGACTTACGACAAGGCAAATATCGGAGCAGATTGAAGATATTTATGGGTTTGAAATCAGTGAAGGAATGGTTTCAGACATTACTGAATATTCCGATGCAGTTTGACCCAGGCAGAGGTGCGGATGAAAACCTGGACTTAGAAGAGGTCAGGAGGTAGTCCATGTATTCATATGAAGACCGTATTAAAGCAGTTAAACTATACATCAAGTATGATTTAAGTGCGGCTGATACTATTCGGGAATTAGGATATCCAGGTCGTAAGATGTTGGTTCGCTGGTATAAAGAGTATCAGGAAACGGGTGGGTTACATACAAAATTTAATAAGCAATCAGCATATACGTTAAATCAAATGAAGGTAGCTGTTAATTATTATCTTGAACACGGACGTAATATAAGCCGAACGGTAAGAGCAGTCGGATACCCAACGCGAGAGGCGCTTTTGGGATGGATCGATGAGCTGGCTCCTGACGAACGGAAATCTCGCATCAGAAGTGGCTCCGTGGTACAATATTCTCAGGAGCAGAAGAAAGTTGCAGTCATTAAGTCAAGCCTCATTATACCGATATAAAAACTATGTTGGCAAAGATTAACTCGTAGATTCGTGCATAGTTCTTTGCCCGTTATAATCCACTTAAATACATTTATTCATCTAGAAACATAGATTATTCAATTTTAGCTAAAAACGATTTCTGATGCCGTTTGGAAGGCTTCAGCACTTTTATATTTAACATGAATAATACCTTTTGTAACTTTGATAAAGCGTTAAGATTGATTAACCTCACTTGGTTCAGCGTTCTTTCGTAAGCAATCAAGTTAGTAGGCCTTTTCTGCTATTCGTTTATAAAGAATCACTTTATTAGTACATGGAATTTATTAAAGCACACCTATCGGTTTTACAAAAGCCGAAAGGTGTGCTTTTTCAGTTATCATCCAGTAAATAAAAAATACATGACAAAACTCTTGAAATTTAAAATGTAGTTATAAATGCTTTTTGGTCATAAACTTTACAAAAGTACCTTTAAAAAATTTTTCCCTTAATACGCCGAAACACTCAATCCAAATAATCCTTCAGTTTTTTGCTTCTGCTGGGATGGCGCAGCTTTCTTAGCGCCTTCGCCTCGATTTGGCGGATGCGCTCACGGGTGACGTTGAATTCCTTTCCAACCTCCTCCAGGGTTCTGGCGCGCCCGTCATCCAAGCCAAAGCGAAGCCGCAGCACCTTTTCCTCACGAGGTGTAAGTGTGTCGAGCACATCGATCAGCTGTTCCTTCAGCAGCGTGAATGCAGCCGATTCAGCCGGAGCCGGAGCATCATCATCGGGGATGAAATCTCCCAGGTGACTGTCTTCCTCTTCCCCGATGGGGGTTTCAAGAGAAACCGGTTCCTGGGATATTTTCATGATCTCCCGAACCTTGTCTTCGGACATGCCCATCTCTTTGGCCACTTCATCGGGCAGCGGTTCGCGGCCCAACTCCTGCAAAAGCTGGCGGGAAACACGGATCAGCTTGTTAATAGTTTCAACCATATGCACCGGAATACGGATGGTTCTAGCCTGATCCGCTATTGCCCGGGTAATCGCCTGGCGAATCCACCAGGTGGCATAGGTACTGAATTTGAAGCCCTTTTTATAATCAAATTTCTCAACGGCCTTGATCAGCCCCAGGTTGCCTTCCTGTATGAGGTCGAGAAAAAGCATGCCCCTTCCCACATATCTTTTCGCAATGCTGACAACAAGCCTGAGGTTTGCCTCGGCCAGCCTCTTTTTCGGTTCTTCGTCACCGGACTCCATTCTTTGTGCCAGCTCGATCTCCTCGTCGGCTGATAAAAGCGGAACCTTTCCGATTTCTTTCAGATACATTCTGACCGGATCGTCAATGGTAACTCCCTCGGGTATGCTTAACTCGGGATCTTCATCGATGTCAACCTCTTCAATTTCTTCATCAATTTCAGGAACAACATCGATACCCATATGCTCGAGGGTATCATAAACCTTTTCGATCTGTTCCGGTGGGATATCAATTTTCTCAAAGGCATCCATCACTTCCCTGTAAGTGAGCATGCCTTTTGCCTTCCCTGTGTCCGCTAATTCCCGCAGAACCATGGAAGGCTCCTTTTTTACCTCGGGAGTTCCTTTGGGTTCATTTTTTTCTTCGGTAGCGGTAATCCCGGCAGAAGATTCTTTTTTCTTTATTCCCTTATCTGCCATATTTCTTAATTCCACCTCTCGTATATTTGAATGGAGTCTATTTTAATTTGGACTTCTTTTGCATAATCTCATTCATTCGGTTTACCAACCGTTTTTTTTCATCTTCGTCGCTAATATTCTTCAAGCGGCTTGAAATATCCTTTAATTCGTCCTCAAGCTTTAGGTTTTCCAAATATTGAAGAATATCCTCAAATGCTTTCTGGGGATCCTCAAAATTGCAGGCTTCCTCTGAACAGCCGATAATGGCAGCGGCCTTTTCCGGGTTCAGCTTTGAAATATACTCATGCAGTAAAAAATCATGACCGTCACCCAGCCTTTGATACAATGCCTGAGCCATGTCCCTGATTTCGCCCTCGGTGTAGCAGGGTACGGGGTACCGCTGCGCTGCCTGTGAGTACAGAGAGTTTTCTGTGCTAATAAGGGTTAATAGGAAAATCTCGTTCTGTGCCCTGGGTCCTTCCTTCTTTTTAATGGCATAGGTGCCAATGGAGCCTGTCATTTTTCTTGCCGCTTTGTCAAATTCCCGTTTTTTATCCTTCCGTTTTTTCTGGTTCAGCCTTCTGTTCACCTCGGCCTGCAGTGTATCCATCGTAATATCGTAATCCCGGGAAATTGTTTTCATGACCATTTCCCTTTCCATGATGTTTTCCTGCTCGATCAACAGATCTGTAACCCCGTTGAGGAAGGCCAGCTTCCCTTCCGGGTTATCGGTAGGGAAATTCAGCTTTAACTGCCTGATTTTGTATTCTAAAAGTGATATTGCCCGATCCACAAGGTTTTTAAACTTTTCAGCAGCATTTTTTCGAATATATTCGTCTGGATCTTTCGCATCTGTTATTTCAAGCACTTTCGCGCGGCAGCCCAGCTGGCTTAAAATCTCAAGGCCTCTGTCAGTGGCTTTTCGGCCTGCGATATCGGTGTCATAGGAAATAATGATCTCATCCGCGTATTTCTTTAGAATCCGTCCCTGCATATTGGTCAGCGCTGTACCCAAAGATGCCACCGCATAGTCGATCCCAGCCTGGTGCAGTGAAATGACATCCATATACCCTTCTACAATTAAAAGCTTCTTTTCGGTGCTTTTACGGGCCAGATGCATTCCGAACAGCTCTCTTCCCTTACTGTAACAAAGGGTTTCGGGTGAATTCACATACTTCGGCAAGGAATCGTCCATGACCCTTCCGCCAAAAGCCACAACGTTTCCCCGCAAATCAAAGATGGGAAACATGATTCTGTTTCTGAACCGATCGGTGAGGCTTCCATTTTTATTTTTCATGCTCAACCCTGATTCTGTTAAGACCTCTTCGCGATAACCCTTTGCACGCAACGCTCTGGACAATTCGCTCCAGTCATCGGGCGCAAACCCAATGCCGAAACGTTTAAGAGTTTGCAGCGCAAGCCCCCTGTTAAACAGGTATTTTTGTGCCTGGACTCCGGCTTTCCCGGCAAGGGTTGAATAGTAAAACCTGGCAGCCTCCCGATTCACCTCGAGGAGATCCTTTCTAAGTTTAATCTTATGCTGCTCCTCATGGTTGTCTGGCTCGGGGAGTGTCATTCCGGCACGATCGGCTAAAAAGCGCAGTGCTTCGACAAAATCGAGATTCTCTATATGCATGATGAAATGAAATACATTTCCTCCATTGTTGCAGCCAAAACAGTAATAAAACTGTTTCACCGGCTGTACGGAAAAAGAAGGTGTTTTCTCCCGGTGAAAGGGACACAGCCCGAAATAGCCTCCTCCTTTCCTGTCAAGATGAAGGTATTCCGAAACGACCTCCACCAAATCATTGTTTAGCCGAACTTCTTCGATGAGTTCATCGGGATAGTAATTCATAAGACCCCCAATCGATCACACTTAATGATATTCGACAAATTATTCAAAATTCCTCCCTTCTTAAAAAAATATTTCAACAGGCAGTGATGCAGTGGTAGATGATCAACTCTGAGCGTTCCTTAAAGGGTTTTTACCAATCTGTCCACGAATCTGGAATATACATGGAACGAAACACCTTTACAGCGTATCGGTCTGTCATGCCGGCCACATAGTCGCATACGACACGATGTATTCCATCCCTTTCAATTTCGTTGAAATATTCCTCAGGCAACAGCCCAGGGGTTTGCAGCAACTGGCGATAAAGCTGGCGTATCATGTTCTCTGCCTTGCTCTCTTCTGCTTTAGCAATGGAACCGATATAGACCGTTTGATATAGAAAGCTTCGCAGATCATCCGTTGCTTCCCTGTATTCCGCACTCATGGTGATCTGGTTTTTGTCCGCGCTGTTTTCAATGATGTTGTTAATCATATTGTTTATCCGTTCGCTGGAAGTATTCCCCAACACTTTTATACATCCGGCAGGCAGTTCGTTGCGGGATAAAACGCCGCCCCGGATGGCATCCTCAATGTCATGGTTGATATAGGCGATCCTGTCGGCAAACTTGACGATTCGCCCCTCAAGAGTTGAAGCCTCGAGTCCGCCCGTATGGCATAAAATACCATCCAGAACCTCCCATGTCAGATTCAACCCCTGTCTGCCCTTTTCCAGTGTTTCGACCACCCGAATGCTTTGCTCATTATGGGAAAAGCCAAGGGGACAGATTTCCTGCAAGACTCTTTCACCCGCATGCCCAAACGGGGTGTGGCCCAAGTCATGACCCAGCGCAATTGCCTCGGTAAGATCTTCATTCAACCGCAGGCTTCGTGCGATGGTTCTGGCGATCTGTGAAACCTCCAGTGTATGCGTCAACCTGGTTCGGTAATGGTCTCCCTCAGGCGAAATGAAGACCTGTGTTTTGTGCTTTAGCCTTCGGAACGCTTTCGAGTAGATGATCCGATCCCGATCCCGTTGAAAGTCGGTTCGTATGTCACACTTTTTTATCGGTTGTTTACGCCCTTTTGATTTTGAAACCAGCTGAGCAAACGATGAAAGTGTTTTTTCTTCAATCTGTTCCGTTAATTCGCGAATCAGCATGATACCCTCCGACTTTCCGGATATACCAGCGTGCATTTATCAGGCATGGTCAACCCTCTATTCATTTTACCCTGTTGGCATGGATGAGAAACAAGAATTACCTGAAAAGAATCTCCCGGTTGCTGCCCGTAGAATCATGATGTGTTGTGAAACAGAATAAAACGTTATGCTTTGTAAACTTTACCATGTATTTGAACATAACTAAAAACGGCAGTTCATTCATTCCTGCCGCATTTATCGCACCTTACAATCATACTGTTCTTTTATGACTGGACTGGCTTGCTACTGGTTCTCCGGCGGAAGGTCTGAGACGACCTTCCGCCGGAATTATCAGTTGCCTGAATCTACATCATATTCAGACAATCTCTGCAAATCGTTTTACCCTTGTATGTTGCCATATTTTCGCTGCTGTTCTCACAAAAGGTACATCTTGGAATATATTTGTCCAAAACAACATTGCCTTGATCATCGACAAACATTTCAATACTGTCCCCTTCTTTAATGTTCAGCTGCCTGCGAAGTGATTTGGGTAGGACTATACGCCCAAGTGAGTCAAGTTTCCTTACATAACCGGTTGCTTTCATGGTAAATCCCCCTATCAGTTAGTTAAATGTCTCTAGATAAGCCAAATTCCCTTGATAATAATGGCTTTACCAAAAAGATAACGCATGGTTAAGGATTTGTCAAGTTTACTTTTTAAGCCGTTTCTGTCAAGCCATTGACGGCAATTTTTTTGTAGTAATCAAAATCATCTATAAACTTTTACATATAAATCCAACCCTGTATAGCTTTCCACTAATGAATTTATCAAGGTCAGGGCTTACGGGGCATTGCTTTGATAAATTC
>JAAYJG010000308.1 GCA_012523055.1 Ruminiclostridium sp.
AAGGGCATAATACCGTATTTCTTCCCGGAAGAGTAATGTGTGTGGTAACTCTGGGGCCCTTGTTCTCAATGGCTTCCTTCTTTACCTGCACGGTGATCTCCTGGCCCTGGCGGATCAGGTTTTCTATTTTTTCATCCGGTTCCCGGTGAGATTGGCATGACTCGTCCAAGTCCTGGTGAAGTCCGGTAAAAATATCACCGGCATAAAGAAAAGCGTTCTTTTCAAGGCCGATATCCACAAAAGCGCATTGCATACCGGGAAGAACCCGCTCCACCTTTCCACGGTAAATATTCCCGATAAGCTTTTTCTGTCCGGGCGAATCCATGTAGATTTCTGCCAGCTCGCCGTCTTCCAGTATGGCAACCCTCGTTTGATCGGGTTTTATGTCTACCAATATCTCTTTAGTCATTCTTCACCTGAAACCCTGTTATTATCAATCTCATTCATATATCAAGGCAAGAATTCCCCCGCCACCTTTTTTATCGGTAGTATAGCTGGTTTTTTCCCATCCTCAGAGCATCTGCTCATCCAGCAGTGACAGCCAATTGTTTTCTTTTCCTCCCAATAATAAAACCCTGTGCATCGACAGCAGCTCCAGTCCGGCCTGAGAAGCGTTTGACACACCAACAAGGAACAAATCGGGCCTGATGTTGTCATCCTGGCCTGCGCCGAGCAATACCTCAAAGAAACCACTGCCGGTTTCGTAAATTCCCGCCAGTTGATATATGAATGGACGGATATTTTTTTCCTTTTCACCGCTCTTGGTTTTTTTCATAACCAGGATGGTATCCGTTGCCAAAACGTCTGTGATAAGCTTTTGAAGATCCAGCCCTTCCGGTGCTTTAAAGCCTATGCGGTAGCTTGCGGCTGATATCTGACCCATCAGATTGGAAGGATTCTTTTTCTCTTTTGCATCCATCAGTCTGATTCCCGGGGGCAGCGCGTTGTTCATAATCTGCAGGAACTGCCCGGGTTCAATCCTGTCGGTAAGCTCCACATCGGCAAACTCACCGTCGCTTGTAAGCCCCAGAGGCATGGGCTGCCCAAAGATAATTTGCGGCCTGGGGTTAAACCCCTGCGAATGGGCTATGGGAAGCCCGGAACGTTTAAATACCCGCTCGAACAACCGCAGGATATCCAAGTGTCCGATAAACTTCAAATCGTCCCCACGTTTAAACTGAAACCTGATATGCATGGTATCCTCCAATGTCAGCATGGAAAGCGCTGGCTACCCTTTCTAAGCTTTCCTGCCCGGTTCTCTGTCGGCAGAGGAAAATCAGTGATACATCACTGAGAGAGCTGCTGCCAATAATGGTCTATGGCGTTTCCTCTTCGTTATCCATCCTGCAGATCCCGGCTGAGAAAACAGTACTGCCGCATCCTGCGCACTTTACGCGGCAATTGGGTGTAAGAGCTCCCTCATAAGCCTTCCTGCATTCCTTTTCAAGAAATTTCTTCGATACGCCCATATCCAGATGATCCCACGGGAGGGTTTCTTCAAACACTCTTTGCCGGCTGGCATAAAAGCCTGGATCGATCCCTTCATCCTCAAAAGCTTTCATCCAGACATCATATTGAAAATATTCATCCCAGCTGTCAAACCGGCACCCATTGCGCCATGCGTTGTAAAGTACCCTTCCCAGCCTTCTGTCCCCGCGTGCAAGCACTGCTTCAAGCTGGCTGGTTTTGGCCTCATGCCAGTGGAAGGTGACTGATTTGGACGCTTCGCGGATCTTCTCTCGGAGAAATTTTTGCTTGACTCGGAACTGCTCCAGCGTGTCCTGCCCGAACCATTGAAACGGGGTGAAGGGCTTGGGGACAAAACAGGCCGCGCTGACATTCACCTTTAAACCCCTTGCCCTTTTCTCCTTCGGAACCCTTTTATATGCCCGCACAACCTCTGCGGCCAACCTTGCGATCCCCTCGATATCCTCATCGCTTTCAGTGGGAAGGCCTATCATGAAATACAGCTTGACGCTGCTCCAGCCGCCTTCGAAGGCAAGGCTGACCGAGTTGATGATATCTTCTTCGGTAATGCCCTTATTGATCACATCCCTTAAACGCTGAGTACCTGCCTCCGGCGCAAAGGTAAGGCCGCTTTTACGCACCTTTTGCGCTTTTTCCATCAGATCCAGTGAAAAATTATCGATGCGCAGCGAGGGCAGAGATAAATTTACCTTTTTTTGCTCGGTCAATTTCAGCAGTTCATCCGTAAAATTGGTAAGGCAGGAATAGTCACTGGTGCTTAAGGATACCAGTGAAATTTCCTCATAGCCTGTTTTTGCTATGGCACCTTCGGCCTGTTTCAATAAAATCTCCGGCGTTTTCTCCCGCACGGGCCTGTAGATAAAGCCCGCCTGGCAGAAACGGCAGCCCCGGATACAGCCCCGGAACATCTCAAGCATAATCCTGTCGTGGATAGTACCGATAAACGGGACGATAATGTCCTCCGGAAAATCCGCTGTGTCCAGATCGTGAATGATCCTTTTGCGGACGGTTTTACCGATGCCTTCCATAACAGGGGTTATAGACGCAATGGTATGATCCGGATGATAAGACACAGCATAAAGACAGGGGACATAAACCCCCGGAATCATAGCCGCGGCCTTTAAAAATACTAATCTTTCAGCACCCGTCACTTTCCACTGGCGGTATGCATCGATCAACTCAAGAATAACCTCCTCGCCCTCGCCAATAACGAAAAGGTCGATAAAATCGGCCAGGGGTTCAGGATTGCAAGCGCACGGCCCTCCGGCGATGACAAAGGGATCGGATTCTTTTCTTTCTGCGGATAACAGCGGAACACTCGCAAGATCCAGCATGTTCAGGATATTGGTATAACTCATTTCGTACTGAAGGGTAAAGCCCAGTATATCGAAATCCCGGATGGGATCTTTCGATTCAAGCGCGAAAAGCGGAATTCCCTTTTGCCGCATGATCTCTTCCATGTCCACCCATGGCGCGAATACCCGCTCGCAGTATGTGTCCTGTCTGCGATTGAGAACATGATACAGTATTTTCATGCCCAGATGGGACATCCCCACCTCATAAACATCCGGGAAGCAGAATGCAAACCGGACATCCACCTTTTGGGGATCCTTGGTGACCATGTTCCATTCACCACCGGTATATCGGGCTGGTTTTTCCAAACTCAGCAGAATTTTATCTTCCAAAGCTACTCTCATCATCTTCTCCTGATTGTAAGAGGAATTTATCAAATACCTATAACCCCTGCCTATGAGCGGTAATTCGTGCAAGCACCCATCGAGCTGTTTGCCGCTTCAAAATCTTTCATAAAGCTGACCAATGCCTGTACGCCCTGCACCGGCATGGCATTGTATATGCTTGCGCGCATGCCGCCGACCATGCGGTGACCTTTCAGGTTCACCAGGCCTTTCGCCTGGGCCTCCCGGATGAACCTGGCGTCCAGTTCCTTATTCCCTGTGTGAAAGGGAACATTCATCAAGGAGCGATCCTTTTTATTTACGGTTCCCCTGAACATGTTGGAATTATCCAGAAAGTCATACAGGATGGCAGCTTTTTCTTCGTTTATTTTCTGTATCACGGAAACTCCGCCCAGCTTCTTCAGCCATTGATAAACCAGACCGCAAATATAAATGCTGTAGCATGGCGGCGTGTTATACATGGATTCATTCTCCACATGAACCCTATATTGAAGCATTGTCGGAACTTCAGCAGATGTATCTGTTATCAGATCACCCCTGACAATCACAACGGTCACCCCGGCCGGGCCCATGTTTTTCTGTGCGCCGGCAAATATCAGGCCGAATTTGGATACATCATAAACCTCGGACAGAATGTTCGACGACATGTCTGCCACCAGTGGAACCCTTCCGGTATCGGGAAGGGTGGTATAACGGGTGCCATAGATGGTATTGTTTGTGGTAATATAAAAGTAATCGGCATCCCTGCTGAAGGTTTTGGGGTCGAGCGTGGGGATGCGGGTAAAGTTTTCTTCTTCGGAAGAGGCCACGATATTCACTTTGCCGAATTTTCTGGCCTCACCTATGGCTTTTTGCGACAAGGTACCGGTATTGACATAGTCTGCCTTGCCCTTTATCATCATGTTCAGGGGAACCATTGCAAATTGTGTGAAAGTGCCGCCCTGTAAAAAAAGCACTTTATAGTTGGAAGGAATCTGCATCAAATCTCTTAAATCGGCCTCGGTTTGTTGGATGATCTGTTCGAACCATTTGGATCGGTGGCTCATTTCCATAACGGACATGCCGCTGCCGTGCCAGTTCAACATCTCGTCCCTGGCGATCTCCAGGACTTCTTCAG
>JAAYJG010000309.1 GCA_012523055.1 Ruminiclostridium sp.
CGTCAGGGTTGCCCCCATTGCGCAATATTCCCCACTGCTGCCTCCCGTAGGAGTCTGGGCCGTGTCTCAGTCCCAATGCGTCCGATCAACCTCTCAGTTCGGATACCAATCGTCGCCTTGGTAGGCCGTTACCCTACCAACCAGCTAATTGGACGCGAGTCCATCCTTTGCCGCCTCAGCTTTGACCGCCGTGCCATGCGACACTGTGGTCTTATGCGGTATTAGCACCGGTTTCCCGATGTTATCCCCCTGCAAAGGGCAGGTTACTCACGCGTTACTCGCCCGTCCGCTACTCTCATCACTCTAATTCGCTGTTACACTGGTGAATCCCGTTCAACTTGCATGTGTTAAGCACGCCGCCAGCGTTCGTCCTGAGCCAGGATCAAACCCTCAAATTAAACTTTATACAATAGTAGATTGCTCCACCTTGTTAAGCATTTTGATGTTTGACTCTAAGCTTATTTGAAAACCAGCTTGTGTATTTATGACCCAAAGGGCCATAAAACACGATTTCCTTTATTACTCAAAGTGTTTTGACAGTAACGCTCTGCGTATTGCTACGCTAAACGTTATTATCTGAATTAACGGATTCGTCATTTGATGTATGGCTTTGTTGAACTGAGTAAATCCTGCTGAGCCACATGACGAAGGTCATGATCGCGTCTTTTACCGTCAGGTAAAAATACGCTTGGCGAAGCTTGGATTTTCTTTCAACAAAACATACAATCCATTGCACTGTTCAATTTTCAATGTCCAGTTCCGGCTTCCGCCGGTTTGCCATCCTCATTCCCAAACCACGCTGATACTGCGTCTTTCAAGGAAATCGGCGACAGCTTAACCAGTCTATCACGTTGTTTGATGTTTGTCAACACCTTTATGTTAACCCAGGTTGCATGGCGATCAGCAAGCTTTAGCTTGAGTCCAGCCATTTTCTATCATCCTTCATCCTTACGTGATAGTTTCCATCGGGATTCACATCCCAATTCTTATCATTTCCATCGCTTTGACATCTTATGCTGTTCGTGTCTGTTGTGTTCTTGCCTCTGTCTTAGCGGCGGAATATCATTTTAACAGGTTCGCACACACTTGTCAACACTTTATGTCTACCAATTTCTGTAGCCCGTTGTCTCATGTTATGTTGTCAACCATCATTATGTCTACCACTCGGTTTACTTCTGAAAACATGTCCTTCCATGTTTTCCGTCGTTCCTCAGCGGCGGAATCTCATTGTAACAGGTCTGTCTGTGCTTGTCAACGCTTTATGTCAACCAATTTCTGCAATTCCTGTGTCCTGTCACCAAGAATGCATCCGCAAGATTTCATCCTCCTTGCTCCTGACCTATATATTCGCCGATGCTGCATGACAGGAACAAGCTTGAAGGAACTCAATCTCCGCCTCCGATTGTCTTCAGAAATTCTACAATACTATGAATATCCGGCGGACATCCAGGCAAATGCTTTTTAAAACATTCCGTGCAATCACCCACTCCAAGAACACCTTTGTATCCACGGTAAGCCTGGCCTATACAAATCTGATCTGCAAAGGTTTCAGTAAGACCTTCTTCACTTAGTTTTTCCAACGCGCTTGCCAGGTTGCTGAAGCATGCTGAACATGCATCAGCTTCATCAACAATCTTAAGATACTTTTTATTCTTTTGCTGAATCCCTGAAATCGTTTCAGGTTTATCTTCATAAATATAGATATGTTCAGTTTCCTTGTCCATCGGGCTGCCGACACCTTCTTTCTGTGCCAGCTGTATATATTTGATTTCGCTGATTTGATATCCTAATACCTGTGCCGCATATGAATCCATTAGTACAGGATCATAACACGCTACAATCCTGTTTAGCTTCTTGGGTCTGCCTCCCTCTTCAAAATAAGGATCGGGGCATATTCCATCCGCAATGATTAAATGCTGATGAATGAGAGCATTTAAATAAGCGATGGGTTTATGAAGCCCAAGGGTATGAAACCTTCTTTTTTCGCTGTCAGGAATAAGACCCTTTAAATTTTTCAGCGCACAGGTGATATTGGTCTGACAATGACCTTTTATCAGAGGGACATTAATCAGAACGTCCACATCCAGGGCAATGCTGCAAATATTGATATCTACCCCCTTATATGAACGGGTTACAGAAGTATCATCCTTCAAATCGTATAACGGGACGCCATATTTTTCAGAGAGTGCTTCATACCCACAGATTTTGAAAGCCCGTTTTGTGCTGTCCCCTATCCAGGAGCCCTCAATGATTCTAAGATTTGTATAACCCAATTCCTGAAGATACACAATAATTCCTTCAATGATTTCCGGGTGAGTGGTCGCCCCTTCATCTGCCGGTGAAGCACAGACCAGGTTGGGTTTTATTCCTATAGAGATGTCTTTGCTTCTGTTTTCCATTGGTTTCATTACATTTAAAAGATCAATCGTCATTTTTACAGGGTTTTCGCCATTCGCTATATAAAGTCTGTTCAAAATAATTCCTCCCTTAAAAATGAATTATACCGCAGGCAAGAGTTTTTGTTCTATTTTCGGACATTACCGGTACATCATACCTGGAGCTTGTACCATACCAATACGTACGTTTGGTATGGATAGAGAACAGAAAAAAGCTGAAACAACGGACGTGAATATTTATCTATTCTATAGATATTTGCATTTCTTCCGAATGTTATTCGTTCTCTTTACGTTGTTGCATCTTTCACTGAAGTGCGCATGACCAGCTGCGGCGGAAACAGAATGTTTTTTCCCTCCGCACCGTTTATCATGGATACAAGCAGATTGGCAGCGGCTTCTCCAAGCTGTTCCGCAGGATGTACGACACTGGTCAGCGAACTGATTTTAGCCAGCTCGGAATTATCGATCCCGACTACAGACAAATCGTTGGGAACATTTCTGCCATTTTGCCTGAGGAAATCAATAAGCGTTAGTGCCGTAAAATCATTGTAACACAATACTGCCGTGCAAGCTGAAAGACCCTCCAGCAGCTTCTCGCTGTGGAGAATCTGATGCATATCTTCCTTTGAATGCCAAAACACAAAATGATCCTGTATGGCAATCCCCTGCTCTGCAAGCGCTTTGACATAGCCCAGGTAGCGAAGATGACCTTGTCTGTTGCTGTGAGGAAATATCCCAGCTATATCCCGGTGCCCTCTGCCGATAAGATATTTGGTGGCAGCATACCCGGCCTTTACATCATCCAGCGTGACATATGGAATGGAAAGCTCGGGATAAAATGAATCGATAAATAAAAGGGGGATACCCCTCTGTCTGATGGTATGATACAAATCTAGATTAGCACAGGGTAAAGCACTTCTGGTGGGTTCTACAATAAGGCCGTCCAAATGCCGCTCAAGCATCATCTGCAATGACCGTGTTTCTCCGGAAACAAGATTGTTTGTGGATGCCAACTGCAAAGCGATACCGTTGGAAGAAAAAACGCCTTCAATACCCCTGATAATGCTTGGGAAAATGTAATTATCCATAAAAGTGGAGATTAGTCCAACCGTCCGGGATATGCCCCTTTTTTCTGCAGTCTTGAAACGGATAGGATGGAAACCGGGAGATATATAGGTGCCGCTTCCTTGAATGCGGATGATATGTCCCTGCTGCTCCAGCACCTCGAGAGCACGCCTGACAGTTTGCCGCGAGCATCTAAACTTCTCACCCAATGCGGCTTCCGAGAGGAATTTATCTTTTGGCTTAAAAACGTCTGAAGCTATTTGGTCTACCGCCCAATCAACGATATCCATATATTTGGGTATGGAAGCCATTTGGCATTCCTCTCTTTCAATCTGGCAATACAATTAATAGTATTATAATATGTATTTCATAAAGAATACAAGTCCTAATTTACTTGTAATGACATGTTAATTGAATAGTCCTTCCGTGTTTACCCTCTCTTTTGTGCATTTTGTGTAGTTTAATGCCCTGTCTTGTTTTTCAATCTGTCAATAATGTAATAATGTATATTGACATGCTTTATGGTTCGTGATAATCTTTATTTAAGGCAAACACACAATCCACCTATGTAAATCAATACAAGTTCGAATTAATGCAGTACAAGTGTTGTTTTGCGGCTTAAGTAATATAACAGAAGAGCAAGGGGGTGCGGCAGTGAAAACTGCGACAGCAAATACTTCACATCCGACAGCGAAATTTTCAAATGCGTCAGGAAGTGCATTATCTTTCCACAATAAGGGGCAAAAAACCCTGAATTATTTTAAACGTTATTGGACGCTTTATCTTCTTTTACTTTTTCCCATTGCTTACTTTCTTATTTTCAAATACGTACCCATGAATTACATACAAATCGCTTTTAAAAAGTACAGCATTGTCCAATCTCCCTGGGAAATGCCCTGGGCGGCTAATGGGGGGTTCGAATATTTCATAAAGGCTTTCGCAAACCGGGATTTCATTTATGCTCTACGCAACACCATTACGCTGAACCTGCTTGATCTGATCGTCGGGTTTCCGGCGCCAATTCTTCTGGCTCTTGTTCTCAATGAACTGAAGTTTAAGCGCTTCAAGCGCGTTACCCAGACCATAGCCTATATGCCCCACTTCCTTTCCTGGGTTATTATCTATGGTATGGCTGTACAGCTTTTGGCACCTACCGATGGGCTTGTGAATATTATTATCAATCGTATGGGCTTTGAATCCATTCCCTTCCTGAATGATCCCACCCATTGGATATGGACCTATGTATTCCTCGGGATCTGGCAATCCGTAGGATGGAATACCATTATTTACCTGGCTGCATTAACAGCTATCAATCCGGAATTGTATGAGGCTGCATCCATCGATGGCGCAAGCCGTATAAGAAAAATATGGCATGTAACGCTGCCGGGGTTGCGTCCTACCATCATGACACTGTTAATTCTCAGCCTTGGAAATATTATTGGCAGTTCGTTCGACAGGCCCTATGCACTGCAGAACAACCTGGTAAACAATGTTTCAAACGTTCTTTCAATTTTTGTTTATAATAACGGTATCAAAGGTTTACAGTTTTCACTGACAACTGCTGTCGGTTTGTTTCAATCTGTTGTTAATGTTGTTTTCCTCTTCACGGCCAACAAGGTTGCCAAGAAATTTGGAGAACGCGGTCTGTTTTAGGGAGGAAAAGGCATGGTTTACTATTTCTTAGATGGTGTACCCTATCTTCAACAGGGAGGATGTTCAAAATGATAAAAGCAAAACGAGTAAGTACGGGCGATATAGTCGTTATTGTTGTTTGTGTACTACTTATACTGATCTGTTTGTTACCCATGCTGAATGTGCTGGCGCGTTCCCTCAGCGCTCCAGAATACATCATTCGCAACGAAGTCATGCTCCTTCCCAAAGGTTTAAATTTCGATTCCTATACAAATGTTCTCAACGACAAGAAGACTCCGCGTTCTCTCGTGTGGACTGCATTTATCACCATCATCGGCACAGTTTTATCTATGGTTTTGACTACCATCTGTGCGTATCCGCTTACATATGATCACCTGAAGGGTAAAAAATTCTTTAATGCACTTATCATTTTCACAATGTATTTCAATGCGGGCACAATTCCAATGTACCTTCTTCTCAAGGATTTAGCCCTTCTCAATAAGCCGGCAGTTCTGGTAATTCCCTACTGCCTTAGTGTCTTCAATATGATCATCATGCGCAGTTTCCTGTATGGCATACCGGAAAGCTTGCGTGAGTCTGCTGAAATAGATGGTGCCGGCCCTATCCGTACATTGATCAGTATTTATCTGCCTCTATCCACATCGGTTATCGCTACGCTTTCACTGTTTTACGCAGTTGGGCGGTGGAATGGATATTCCGATGCATTGATGTTTATGACAAACAAAAGGGAATACTGGCCTATTCAGCTTCTGCTTTTCAATATCCTTAACAACAGCAACAGCGTTGAGGTTGCAACCCAGGAAGGCTTTACAATGCCTGGCCTTTCCGAAACAATCAAGTCTGCAACCGTCATGTTTGCCACCATACCAATCCTGTTGGTTTATCCCTGGCTTCAAAAATACTTTATCACGGGCGTAACCATAGGTGCGGTAAAAGGTTAATCTGTATCCCGGACACAATGTGTCTAATTAATAAATGAGGAGGATTACCATGAAAAAAACGCTTTCATTACTACTTGCATGTGTTATGTTGTTAACGTTGCTTGCGGCTTGTACCGTAACTCCGATCAACACAACACCACCACCGAAGACCAATGAACCATCGACACCTTCGACACCATCGACACCTTCAACCCCTTCGAAGAATGATCCCACAAAGGCGGCTGAACCTACTGCAGCACCAAAGGCTGAAAAACCGAAACAAATCACCGTAGAAATTTTCGATCGCGGCAACGCCGGCGGATCATCTCCAGAAGACAACTACTACACCGACTACATAAAGAGAGGTATGCTCCGCGATCATAATGTGGAAGTAACCTTTATACCCGTACCGCGCTGGACAGAAGTTGACGTATTGAACAACCTGCTCGCAGCCGGCGATGCTCCGGACGTATGCGTTACTTACAGCTATCCGACCATCCAAACTTACGCCAATATGGGTGGTGTAGTTGATATGGCACCGTATCTTGAAAGCATGAAGCCCCAACTGTCCAATATGTGGGATCTGCTGGGTGATATGAATATTTATAACAACCGGGATCCTGTAACCGGAACAGTCTGGGCTATCGAAGCTATTCGGTATGTCAACACAAGAATCAATACCTTTGTTCGTGAAGACTGGATGAAAAAATTAAACATTCAAGAGCCTACCAGCATTCAGGAATTTGAAACCATGCTGAAAGCATTTAAAGACAATGCTTCCACATTGCTTGGCAACGATGCTGGCAAGTTGATCCCCTTCTCGACAAGCTTTGATGTGGGTTGGAGAACGAACAACCTGTTAATGTCCTTTGTTCCTTCTTCTACTTCCGAAAAGGACTACTATGTTTATGGCTTTGATGACAGACAGCTGCAATTGCCTGGTATTAAAGAGGGCGTTCGCAAGCTGAATGAATGGTACAATGCAGGGCTGATGTGGAAAGATTTTGCCCTTTACAGCGAAGGCGATACTACGGAAGATAATATGATGAAAGCCGGTTACATCGGCTCTATCATTCATAACTGGGACGTACCGTACAGCGGCGCTGAACAGGGTATTCATCACAACCTTCAGACATTGATTGGTCCGGACGCTGCCTACATTGCAGTTGATCCTTTTAAGAACGATGCTGGCAAATACACGAAGGTTCTCTATTCTACATTAGACCGTAAGGTATTCTTCCCTTCAACCAACACGGAACCCGAAGCTTCTATGTTGTATGTAGATTGGATTTCTACTTTTGAAAACCGCAACTTCCTCCAGATCGGTGAGGAGGGCGTTACCCATAATCGTTTCGAAGATGGCTCTATCAAAACAATAGCCGGAAGGGATGACAAGATCATGAACTCCGGAAATAACATTGACTACACCATTACCATCAACGGTTTGGATATGGGTGATCCGGTTAAGAGTGCCAAGTCTATTGCAAACGGTTACGCCGGTGTTGACAAAAGGTTCGTTGAAAAATCTTACGCAACTGGTCTCAATGACGGTATAGTCTTTAAGAACTATAACGTTGGCGAAATCAAGTCTGAAGAAGGTATGGGTCAGGCGCTGAAAGAAAAACGCGACAACCTGTATGCTCAGGCTATCGTTTGTAAACCTGCAGAGTTTGACGCTATTTGGGATGCTGGATACAAAGATTATCTTGATTCCGGCGCTCGTGCAATTCAGGAAGAACGTGCGGCAGCTTACGCAAAATATTATGAATAAGCGTTAGAGCTTCTGATATTTATCAGAGCTAAAGGAACCTGCGGCAACGCAGGTTCCTTTTTTATCCCCATAAATGATTCTTATTCTATCAGTGGAAGCAATTATAGTACACCATTATGATGGTTTTTATGGTATGATTGATATGAAAGCGGATAAAGATTAGTACAATGGATCACCTTTTTTTAAGTTTATGACCTTTCAGGAGGGCTTTTTATGGCATGCGAATCAAAGACCAATTGTACCTGTACATATCCATGTTCACGGCATGGTAAATGCTGCGAGTGTGTTGCTTACCACAGAAAAAATGGTGAAGTACCGGGTTGTTTTTTCTCAAAATCGGCTGAAGAAAGCTATGATCGATCCATTGCAAACCTTTATCATGATTCAAAAAATAATAAGTTCTGGAACACGGTGACGGTTATTTCGCTTCGTTTTTTCTCGAATCTAATACCGTTCTCTTGCTTTTTTGAATCCTTTGGAACTGGAGAATCTTTCTCATGCTTATTTCGGATCCTTGGAAATCTGGAGAACAGCCCCCTTGCTTGTGTGCTATCAGTCCCTGTAACGGGCTTTACCCGTTAGGGTCGCGTACATTGCAAAAAGCCCTATGGCATATAACCATAGGGCTTTCATATAAATCCGGCAGCGACCTACTTTCCCAGGGCGTCACCACCCAAGTATCATCGGCACTGGAGAGCTTAACTTCTGTGTTCGGTATGGGAACAGGTGTGTCCTCTCCGTTATTGCCACCAGAAACTTTGTGTCATCGGGGACGGTTCTTTTTGACACATTTGTGTCATTGGGGACGATCCTCGCTGACTGAACTTCTTTCGTGTACCCTTAAAACTGTACTTAAGCTATTCAAACTTGCTTTGCAAGTTCTTCGCAATTAAGGGGATGGTTCTTCTGTCTCATTTTCTTCGAAACCAGATAACCATTCCTTTGCTTTCTTTCGGATCCTTCGGAAGCAGGAGAACCGTCCCCTTGCTTCCTTGTACCCTCAAAACTGTATAATGCTTTAGCTCGGAAAAACCATTTCATTTCTGTAACCAATTTGCTTGCGTGTTTTCTTCCTCTGGAAGAAAATACTTTGGTCAAGCCCTCGACCTATTAGTATCAGTCAGCTCCATGCATTGCTGCACTTCCACTCCTGACCTATCAACCACGTAGTCTACATGGGGTCTTACCCTTGCGGTGGGATATCTCATCTTAGGGGGGGCTTCACGCTTAGATGCCTTCAGCGTTTATCCCTGCCGAACTTGGCTACCCAGCCATGCCACTGGCGTGACAACTGGTGCACCAGAGGTTCGTCCATCCCGGTCCTCTCGTACTAAGGACAGCTCCCTTCAAATATCCTGCGCCCACGACAGATAGGGACCGAACTGTCTCACGACGTTCTGA
>JAAYJG010000310.1 GCA_012523055.1 Ruminiclostridium sp.
TAACGTTTTATTAACACGTCATAATAATGGAGGGAGGAAATCACTATGGATTACATCATAAGAGAAATGAAAAAAGAAGAGTATCATCTGCTGGATGATTTTCTGTACAATGCAATCTTTATCCCCGAAGGGTATACAAAAGAAGTGCCGAGAAGCATCATCTATGAAAATCCCCAGGTATATGCGGCTATCAAAGATTTCGGAACGCATCCGGATGATTACTGCCTTGTGGCAGAAATTGATGGTAAAGTTGCTGGTGCAGTGTGGGTGGGAGTTTCAGAATCCTATGGGCATATGGATGATCAGACCCCATCGTTTTCCATATCATTATACAAGGAGTACAGGAACCGCGGAATTGGAACAGAACTCATGAGAAAGATGCTCGAACTGTTAAAAGCGAAAGGGTATAAAAAAACGTCGCTTGGGGTAAACAAAGAAAACTATGCAGTTCGTATGTATCAGAAGGTGGGGTTTGAAATCATTGGAGATGACGCCGACGAAACAGAATACCTGATGGTATGTAAATTAAACGATTAGAGATAGCGGCGTGTATAATCAAACATTATACCATGCGCTTTTGGATACATAATAAGAATTTGCTTTTGTCACAATCACAATAACACAAAGAAAATGACGGTTATGACTCACCCTTGTATCACTATAAATAGCTGTTACTTACAAGAATAATTGCAAATGAACGTCCAAAAGAATGTGGTTGCTCCGGCTTCAAAGCTGAACTCGCTTATGAAATTGAATTCTTGTTGAACCGCCGTATACCCAACGGTGCGTAAGGTGATGTGAGAGGTCGGCTACTCAATTGATGGGTAGCCTCCTACTCAATTCATAAAGGACTTTTTTATTCAATGGTACGAATCGATTACTCTGATGTAGGGAAAATCCACCCCTGCTCGGTTTTTTGATAATTTCCTTCAGTGATAATGTCCTCCTCGTCCCTAAAGAGAATATAGTCGGTTGGCCCATGAAATACATTGTTGATATTAAGGATATCCTCAGCCCGCTGGGCAGTATATACCACCAAAGCGTTATCTGGATTTTCGGGGTTTGGAAGCGCCGATATAAACTTCAGATCATTACCTGGATAACGCTTGTCTGCGATGATTTCATTTGTCATCACCGCAAACGGAAAATTGTCGCTGTATTTTGACAGCCAGCTATTCCCCTGTAACGTACCATAGGCAAGGATATTTTTTTCTGAAAGATCCTCCGCAAGCGCTTCCTCATCGGTGAATATCTTACTTTCGGGAAAAAAATTATCCCGTACGGCTTTCACATATTTTTGTATATTTTCATTCATGTTTTCATCCGCTTCATGAGAAGGGAAAATAAGTACAACGTTTTTTTTGTCTGTAAACGCAGCGTTGATGGGTCCTTGGAATTGAACCTTATAAAAGTCTTCTTCAAGGTGACTTTCTGATCATTCTTTGAAAACCCGAATCAGTTCCGGATAAAAAACATCAAAAGAGGACCACTGTTCTGGGTGCTTTTCAAATTCTTCCAACTTATCGCATAAAGCTTGGATGTAAGCAAAGCCTTGTGCCTTTTCCTGCTGCAATGCAGCAAGCCCGTAAGCTTGTCCTCCAGAAAGAAAGCTTAGTCTTGTGGTAACTGCCCGGACAATGTATTCGTTCACGCATATTTCCCATCTGCCATATGCCATAGCCTCCATTTTTTCTGATATTGGTCTGAACAGGGAACTATACTGGTTCACTTCTTTTAAGTATTTTTCTGTAAGCGGATTGACAAAGGAATGGCTAAATTCATGCCAAACCAGATCTTTGATAAACTCAGCTGAAAACTCTGGAATCCCCTGATTATCTACGTTGTTCGGGCCCAGAATCCCATATATTTTTGTTTTCCCATCCGATGTTTTTATTTGTGGTCCGTAGCCTCCTGGATGCAGCAGGGGAGACAGGATGATATTGTACTCATCCTTCTGTGTGCGGTAATAATCTTCCAAATCCTTTATCAGATCCATACTTCCGAGGTTGTTATACACTTTGTCAACCATTGCTTGATATAATTCCTTTTGTGACTGGTAGAAGGTTTCAAAATCGGACTGTACCGCAAAGTTTTGAAGGCTGTTGAAAAAGGCATCCAGCTTATCTTCTCCGCCGCCTCTTTCGATAAGATAAGGTGTAAAGGAAGTATGCTGTTTCAACTCAAGCGGAGCATAAAAATATAAAGCAGCCGTGGGAGGCGCATCATAAGTAAAACCTGCTTTGCTCATCTCTTTAAAATTCCGGACGGCTGAATGATGTTTTAATTTACTAAAAAACTGTCCATTGCTTTTCCATACTTTGAATCCTGGTTATTCAACCCAAAGTAATCCGACTCCAGTTGCACAGAGACCAACAGCTCAATTCTGGGATCAACCGAAATAACCAAATTCCCTTTGTTCCTTGTGACAGGTTCAATCAGGGTCAAATTGTCCTGTTCGACTCTTGAAGATGTTTTAGTATTTGCACAGCCTGCAAGCAAGGAAACAATCAACAGTATCACAATCGCAAATAGCCTGTACGTTTTCATCTTTATCCTTTTCCTCCTTTGAATTGGATTTTCAGCTTAAAATTATTATTTTAGATCATAATACGTCGTTTTCCATGATATGTATGATACATTAATCAACACTGAAAAAACTGCAGCTTCATGGGAATGTTTTTCATTTCTCCAAACTAAATGATGTTGTCTTCTAAATCTCTTCCTTCGCTTGAGGTAAATGGTGAAAGGTAAGGTACTCCAAAGGTCTCTACCGAGGCCAGATGGAATAATAAAAGCAATATGCCCATACTCATTCCAAAGATACCTATAATGCTGCCCGGATAACCAGTTTTGAAAAATATACGCGGGGAAGAGGATTCAGGACGAAACACAGGGACTGTTCTTCTGTTTGAAGATTGGCTTAAGCCGTCTTTTCAACCGATAGCATATTTCCATCAATTAACAGTAAAGGATATTATGATACCTATCAAAACCTTACGATAACATATATAATAATGATAAGAGTTTCACTATAGAGCACAATCAGGCATAAGGATGAAATACAATATGAAGTCAGATGCAAAAATAAACAAAACAACACATTTAAAAAGATTGGCAGAACTGATAACATCCGATGGAAACAAAGTCTACATTCAAATGCACAATTCACCGGATCCCGACTCAATTGCCAGCGCATATGGGCTACAGTACCTGCTAAAGCATGAAGGTGTAGATGCAGTTATATGTTATCGGGGTGAGATTGAAAAATACAGCACCAATAGGATGGTTGAACTGTTGGACATCCGGTTGAAGAATATTCTGGATATTCAAGACATGAGCGATAAGGACCTTATTATTCTCGTAGATTCTCAGAAGGGAAACTCAAATATTACAGATTTTATTGGAAATGAAGTCGCGTCTGTTGATCACCATCCTGTTTTTTATGAAGTGCAGTATCTTTTTGAAGATATCCGTCCAAATGTTGGCGCGTGTGCTTCTATCATCGCGCAATACTTTTGTGATAACGCGGTTGATATACCTAAAACGATTGCTACAGCGCTTCTGTATGGAATTAAGACAGATACGCTTGATTTATCAAGAGGTGTCAGTGAGCTGGATTTGGAGATGTTCTACAAGCTTTATAAAACTGCCGATATCAACCTGTTGAACCAGATTCAGCTGAATAAGCTGCAATATTGTGAACTGACAGCATACAGCAATGCGATCAACAACATAAAGCTATATGATAATATTGGTTTAGCATACCTCGGCCTGGATTGCCCCGATTCCCTGCTGGGGACGATTTCAGATTTTCTTATGTCGCTGAAGGAAGTTGAGTTATCCATTGTTTATTCGAAAAGAAAAGCGGGTGTGAAATTTTCTGTCCGCAATGAGACGCGGGATTATGACGCCGGTCAGATTATTATGAAGGCTCTGGAGGGCTTGGGCAGCGGGGGTGGACACAAAACCATGGCGGGCGGATTTATTCCAATGGAGGCAATCGAACAAGTGGGTCATACGCTCCATTCATTCATTGAAAGCAGAATCATGGATGTTATTCATGCGCAGCGCTTAAAATGAGGCACCCAATGTGTTATATCTTTTGTTATCATGATAAGCAAGCTTGATATTCAGGCTTGAATGGCGTTAAGGCAGGTGAGTATCTGCCTTATTTTTATGTCCAGATTTGCGAATAATAGAATGGGTATAGATGCTGTTCGGTAGAAATTTTTTCTTCGAACGGGGTAAACCCGGTCTTTTAAGCATGAAACCTCCGGCCTTTTAAAACCATTAAAATAACTTGACACCATAACGTAACGGTAGTAAAATAGATTCAACAAATGACACAGAGGTGAAAAATGGATTCCGAGCAATACCGTATTGGTGAGCTTGCCGAAAAAGCGGGTGTTACAAGAAGAACCGTCCATTACTATATGGCAAGGGGTCTGCTGCCGCCTTCCCAGGGTACAGGCCTTGGCACAACCTATTCCGACGAGCACCTGTACCGCATTATGCTCATTAAAAAGCTGCAGGATCAATACCTTCCGCTGGATCAAATCCGCATTCGAATCACAGACATGTCGCTTGAACAGGTTAAAATCAGTCTGGAAAGCGAACCTGTAATCGTATCGGAACAAACCATCCCATATTCAGTCGAAAAAATGACATGTCTGGATTATAAAAGAATTCCTGTTGGTTTTGGAGTGGAAATTCATTTTCCGTCAAAGGATGAAAAGGCCAAAGAGTTTGCAGAAAAGTTGAATCAATATGCTCAGAAAATGATGAAGGAAGGTTGATGGCAGTGAACGAAATAAGTTACATTACCAACAAATTAACAGGAAAGCCCGCCTGCCCGTTGCTTGGTGCAGAGGTTTCGGCGGTGCTTGACACGAACATGGCCGAGGTGACATTGACACAAAATTATATGAATACAAGCCCGGGAAGCATCGAAGCCCTTTACACCTTTCCGCTGCCGCACCAGGCTGTGGTCACCGGGTTTAAGGCAAGGATCGGAAATGACGAGGTGACGGGTACCTACAAAGAAAGCAAGGCTGCCTTCGATGAATATGACAAAGCCCTTCGCATGGGAAACAGCGGTTTCCTGCTTGAAAGCCATAGGCCCGACATCTTCCAGGTTTCACTGGGCAACATTGCCGGTGGCGAAGCCCTGACGGTCAGCATCTCCTACATCGAAGACATTCAATATACAGACAGCGAGCTGCGCTGGGTTCTGCCCACCGTCGTCGCGCCAAGGTACATACCAGGGGTAGAGGCGGGGGAAAAATTGGGCACTGGCATGGTCTCTCCCACCGATCGGGTTCCGGACGCAGACTTTATTACCCCTCCTGTTGGTCACGCTCCCTATACATTAAAGCTGAAAGCGCACCTGAAGGGGATACGCGGGTTAAAAAAGGTTACCTCTCCATCCCACCCGATTGTTATCCATGTTGAAGAAGTTGGTTATTATATTACTCTGGCAAAAGAAAACGAACCGCTAAACCGTGATTTTGTTCTGAATGTTGTTACCGACAAAGCTCCAGACAACAGGCTGCTGCTGTCCCATCATGAAGACGAGGTTTTCGGCGAGCTCACCCTGGCCCTGGAACTGGAAGAGCCTTGCAGTCAAAGCAACTGTGAATACATCTTTATGATCGATATCTCCGGTTCCATGTCCGGGCAGAAGCTTGAACAGGCGAAAAAAGCGCTGCATCTTTCGCTGCGCAATCTGATCGAGGGTGATCAGTTCAATATCATTGCCTTTGAAAGCGGGTATACCTGCTTTTCATCAGAAAGCGTGCCCTACACACAAGGAAATCTTGAAAAAGCCGATCAGTGGGTTGCATCTCTTCAGGCCTTAGGGGGCACAGAAATTTTAAATCCGCTGCGTTATGTCTTTCAAAAGCAGCACGATGAAAATACCTCCAGGGTCCTGTTCCTCTTTACCGATGGGCAGGTTGGCAATGAGAAAGAAATCATACAGCTGGTGGAAAGGAACAACAAAAACCTTCGTTTGTTTCCCTTTGGCATAGACACCGCGGTAAACAAATATTTCATCGACAGCCTGGCACAGGCTGGAAACGGGTTGCCCGAGGTGGTCTTTCCGGGGGAAAGGATTGATGATAAGGTTATTCGACAGTTCTCCAGAATACATCAAAGCTATATCAGCGATGGAAAAATTGTCCAGGCAAATGGGGCAGAGCTGGAGACCGTGCCTGCCATACCGTCCCGTTTGTACGGCGACGAGGAATATATCTTCCGTTTTCGCACAACGGATGCTGTGGAAGGGTTAACCCTTTCAGGCAGTCTGGGAAACAGCAAAGCTCAGGTTCAAATTCCGGTAACGACCAGAGGTGATTTTAGGCTGTTGTCCGTAAAATGGGCGAAAGAACGAATCAGAATGCTCGAGCAAAGCCTGGGATCGGGGAACCCGAGAAGGGACGAAAACACAAAGAAAGAAATTATTGCGTTGTCCGGGCAGTATGGTGTTTTATCCACCTTAACTTCTCTGGTAGCGGTATATGAAAGGTTCAACAAAGAGAAGGGAATGCCTGAAACGATCGTGGTTCCTGTGGCGAAACCGGAAAGCTGGGATATGCTTTTCCCTGTACAGCATTGTTTTGCAGTTACTGAAAGTACCAACCTATATGCTGACAGCGAATCGCAACCGAAACTTCCCGTTTTTATGCGTCGCAACAGGGCAGCCAGAGCCAATGTATTAAATGCGATGGTTTCAACAACACAGGAACGCATCATTGCGCAAGACTTCTTGCATAAAGAAGAGGTAAACTGTGCCCCGCAGTCAAATGAAGATATAACGGATCTGGTCCGTGAAGCCGCCCGCAAACAAAAAGCAGATGGGTCCTTCGGCGATGAAAAAACCATCTCCCGGTTAACCTCGTGTTTCATCATTGCCTTGTTGCTTTTGAAAGACCACTGGAAACCATATAGAATTCAGCTGATAAAAGCCGGCAAGGCCCTTCTGCAAACAGGGAATGATGCTTCTTTGCTGAAAGCAGCGGCTATCAGTCTGCTCGGAACCCATAAGCTACTTGCCCGGGAAGATATTATAAAGCTTGTGAAAGAACTAAGAAACCGCATGGGGGTTAAGCAGAAGGCTGCTCTCGATGCGTTTGAAGCAGGAGATCAAGACATCCTGAAAAATGAATTCCATGATACCAGTCCAGAAGAGCCGCTTGCCGTCACACTTTTAAAAATGGTTCTGGGTTCTTGATTATCAAGATGAACTGGGGTAAAATGGGTATGGTTCATATTGAACTTGTTCAGCGGAAGTATATAACCAAGCGGCTTTAAAGGGTGAAATCGTCATGGTTTTCAGTGGGAAGTTCTACTCCCACTGAACAACGAACCCCCTTTAGAGCAGTGAGGGCTCACGAAATTTATGAAAGGAAGAGGGAGAAAAGCATGATCCTTGGGTTCATCCTGTACTCAGCGTTAATTTGCGCTTTTACGGCCATGTTCAGGTTCATGAAGCCTTCTCCTTCTTCCAGGTTGACCCGAAGCATCCGTTATCAGGTAGAGTGTATTTTTGATCTGCTTGGAAAATGGATTCCCGTTCTGATTGCGGTGGTTCCGGCACTGGTTGTTCTGGCTTTGTCCAGCCAATCCAATCAGCTCATCCTGTCTTTGGAAATCTCATACTTGTTCAGTTTGCTGCTACTCGTTTTGTTCCAACGCATCAAACAGTCTCAAATCCTTTCCGCTCATGTTATCCCTGAATAACTGAAGCGGAGGTTTATGATGAGAGGTTCAGAAAAAAAACAGGTTCCGGTGGTTCGCATGGAAGATGCGCAAAACCAGCCGGAGTTAAGCTTTTACATGACATGTCTGAAAAAAATCAATGAAACAGATTTTGAAAACTGCCCGGCTCACGTTTTAAAGGCGGTTGCCGCCGATTTGAGCAAAAAGGCCGACCAGGGTATCCACCCGGATCTGTTGCTTCCTGCAAGCTTTGCGCTGGTCAGGGATGCATCCCGCAGAATCCTCGGCCTATGGCCTTATGATGTACAGATCCTGGCGGGGATTGCCCTCCACAGGCAAAGGCTTGTCGAAATGCAGACAGGTGAGGGTAAGACCCTTGCGGCTGTAGCACCGGCGTTTCTTCATGCACTGTATAAAAAAGGCGTTCATATTCTCACCTTTAACGATTATCTGGCAAAGCGGGATGCCTTATGGATGGGGCCTGTCTATGAATTCCTGGGGCTTTCGGTGGGGTTCATCCAGGAAGGGATGGAGCCGGGGGCCAGAAAAAAGGCTTATCAGGCCGATATCACCTATGTAACAGCCAAGGAAGCCGGTTTTGATTATTTGCGGGATCAAAGATGTTTCGAGCTGCAAGACAGGGTCCACAGGGGTTACAACTATGCAATCGTCGATGAAGCCGATTCCATTCTGATAGATGAAGCCAGAATCCCGCTGGTGATTGCAGGGAATACGCGGGACCAGGAAGACCGCACGAAACGAGCGGCAGCAATCATCTCAACACTAACGGCCACCGACTATGAGCTGGATGAATACGAGCGCAATGTAAACCTTTCAGAGGCAGGTCTTAAGAAGGTTGAGGCAAGCCTGGGTGGAATCAACCTGTACGAAGAGCAGAATTATGAATGGCTGACCCTGATCAACTGTGCTCTGCACGCCTGTGTATTGCTAAAACGGGATGTGGACTATATTGTTCGGGAAAATCGGATTGAACTGGTGGATGAGTTTACCGGCAGGGTTGCTGAAAAACGACACTGGCCCGACGGCCTTCAGGAAGCGGTGGAAGCCAGGGAAGGAATTACTTCCGGCCAAAGAGGGAGAATCCTCGATACGATTACCATTGCCAACTATATGGGCCTGTACACAATGCTGTCCGGTATGACAGCCACAGCAAAAACTTCGCGGGATGAATTCTTCAGCCTGTATAAAAGGGACATTGTGGAAATCCCAACCCATTACCCCTGCATTCGTGTGGATGAACCGGATTTAATCTTTACCCACAGGCTGGCAAAGGAGGAGGCTATCGTAAAGGAAATCAATTCGGTTCACGCCACGGGGCGTCCCATTTTGATAGGCACTTCAAGCATCGAGGAATCCGAAAGGTTATCCGATCTGCTTATGGAAAAGGGGATTCAATGCAGGGTTCTGAATGCTAAAAACGATGAAATTGAAGCGGAGCTGATTGCCCAGGCCGGAGACCTGGGGGCAGTGACTGTTTCAACTAATATGGCTGGCCGCGGCACCGATATCCGCCTTGGCGGAAAGAATGAAGAAAGAAGAGACGCGGTTGTTGGTTTGGGGGGCCTTTATGTGATCGGTACCAACCGGCATGAGAGCAGGCGGATTGACAACCAGCTTCGGGGCAGGGCCGGAAGGCAGGGCGACCCCGGAACCACGAGGTTTTTCATCAGCATGGAGGATCCGCTGTTCAAACGTTTTGGGCTCATCAACGCTCTGCCTGAAAAATACAGGGAACTACGCCAGGACGCCCCCATTGATGAAAAGGTTTTCGCGCAATCGATAGAACATATCCAAAGGGTGATTGAAGGTCAGAACCTGGAGATTCGGAAGAACCTGACAAAGTATAACTATATTCTGGAGCACCAAAGGCGGATTATCTCGGAACGGAAGGAAACTCTGCTTCAGGGTAAGGGAAGCATTCTGCGAAGCCACACGCGCTTTCAATCCCTGCAAAAGTTGTATGGGGAAGAAGTGATGCACAGGGTAGAGCGGGAAATTGTGCTTTACCATTTGAATGAAGGCTGGGCTTATTATCTGGAGGAAGTGGGCTCTATCCGTGAGGGTATTCATCTGACGGGTTTTGCCGGGAAGAACCCCATGGATGAATTTCATATGACCATTATTCCGCTATTTAGCGAGCATCTGAAATCCATTGATGAAGCAATCATCAGGTGCTTTGAGGAAGCGGAGATCACTGAAAGGGGGATTGACCTTGAAAAGGAGGGGCTGAAAGGGCCATCATCCACCTGGACCTATCTGGTCGAGGACAATCCCTTTGGCAGCGAAGGAATGTTCATACACTTCGTGAAAAAGACAGGTACGCTGGCCCTGACGCTGTTCAAGAGAA